>JAPOVQ010000017.1 GCA_026708035.1 Chloroflexota bacterium
GCCATGTGGGACCCGACCATGCGCTAACCCTTGACGGTCCAACACCGTTGCTACAAGCGCATGTGAGGGTCTCCTTGATTGGACAGCATCAGGCGTGATCCGTAGCTGGGGCGGCGGTCCGGCCCCCTCTCCCTTGATGGGAGAGGGTTGGGGTGAGGGTGCTCCGGAACCGCCACTCCCGCCGGTCGGAGGCCGATCCACTCGCGCAATGCGCTACTAATCCCACGAGGCCTCCATCCGCCGTGCGATACTGGGGTGTGGGATTGACGCCTCGCTGCCTGCGGCTGCTCATGCACGACCATGAGTCCCACCATCGGTCACCGCGGCGTTCCCGAGTTGGTATGTCCGCACCCGTTCTTTCGTGAAAGTCACGCTCGTCTACGGATTTCTCGGCGCCGGCAAGACCACGTTGCTGCGCCGGTTGATCCCGCGTCTTCAGCCCCTGGGCCGCATCGCCGTGCTCGTGAACGAGTTCGGCCGGGAGGGCATTGATCAGCACGTGCTGCGGTCGGCCGACGTGAGGGTCCGCGAGCTCACCGGCGGCTGCATCTGTTGCGAGGTCCGCGGCGACCTGCTCGCGGCGCTGGTCCAGATCGGCCGAGAGGTGGCACCGGAGCGGCTGGTCGTCGAGCCCACCGGCCTCGCTGCGCCCTACATGCTGGGCCAAGTGTTCACCCAGGCCGAGGTGCGCGAGATCGCGCAGGTCGACTCGGTGGTCACGGTCGTCGACGCCGCCCGACATGAAGTCGCGCACCAGGCCTTTGGCGATTTCTATGTGGACCAGATGCGCGTGGCCGACGTGCTCGCCATAAACAAGGCCGACATCGCGACGCCGGAGCAGATCGAGACCGCGCGCGATGCCGTCCGCCAGCTCAATCCCGACGCCGCCCTGGCCGTCACCAGCTATGCGGAAATCGACACCGATCTGGTCCTCGCCGCCATCGCCGCGCCCCGCCCCGCCCCTGCCGCGGCCAACGGCGCCCACGGCCACGGAGAGCAACCCGAGCTTTCCACGCTGGGGCTCGAGCGCGCCACGCTCCAACCCGGACCGCTCGCGCGCGACCACCTGGACCGCTGGCTTGCCGCTCTCGCCCGCGGCGATTTCGGCGACGTGGTTCGGGCCAAGGGCATCGTGCGCGTGGACAACGCCACGCTGCTCGTCGACGTTGTAATGGGGGGCGTGGAAGTCCGGGCGTTCAGGCCGACGCCGGCACGCTTTGAAATCATCGGCCGCAATCTCGATCCTCGATCCATGGAGAAGTTTCTCGCCAATGGCAACACGAACATCCCGAGCCCGTCGCTCGCGCAGTAGCAAGACCGCCAGTCCAACGCCCGCCGACGGCGAGGCCGTCGCGGCCGAGGCGAACGCCGCCGAATCCGCCGACAAGGCGAACGGCAAGCTGCCCTCGCATCTCACGCACCATCGCCGCATCGCCCGCAACCTCAACGGTCTGCTCGAAAACTACGGCGAGTTGCGGCGCCAGGTCGTCCAGATCGAGCGCACCTACAAGCGCGGCGACAAAGACCTCGACGCCCGCATCTTTCAGCTCACCACGCGGCTCGACGCGCTCGAGAAGAAGCTGAACGACTTCGATCAAGAGATGATCGGCGTCACCTTTGAATCGAACTTGAAGATCCGCGGCAACACCGACGCCATCGAAGCCCTCTGGGACGCGCTGGAGGCGGGCGGGGGACCCAAGGCAGTCGCCAAGCGTCGGCGCGAGGCCGCGGAGCGTGAAGAGGCGCGTCAGGAAGGCATCGAGAAGCAGCTCCAGGAAATGCTCGACAAGGATCGCCAAACCAAGACGACGCCGCGACGACGAAAGGTCACCAAAGCCTCATGAAACGACTCTCCCCCATCCCTGAAGACTTCGCGCCCGACCCCGATTCCGCAGGCAACCCGGAGGACGACCTGCGCTCGCTGATGGACGAGCTCAAGGACGCCGTGTCGGCGCCGCGCGCCGCCGAGCGCGATCTGGCCGCCGCGGCCAAGGCCCTGTCCCGGGCCGCCGGCGCCCTGCACACGTCGAATGGCGCATCGGACTATGGCCCCAAGCTGCGCCTGGGCGTCTTTTTGGACACGGCCAACCTGACCGATCGAGGTACGGACGATCCCATTCGCGTGGACTTCGCCAAACTCTTGGCCCACGTCACCGAAGGCCGTCGAACCGTTCACGCCCGCGCCTATTGCCCCATCTACGCCGACTTCAACGGCCGGCTGGAGCACCAGCGCTCGGTCGCGCCCGTCTGGGACATGGGCTACGACATCGTCACCAAGCCCATCAAAGTGTTTGCCGACGGCACGCGCAAGGCCGACCTCGACCTGGTCCTGGTCGTGGACGTGATCCGGCGTCTGCCGACCATGGACGTCGTGGCACTCATGTCCGGCGACGGCGACTACGTGCCGATGGTGGAATACCTGCGCGAGCACGGCGTGCGCGTCGAGGTCTATTCGTTCGCCGATGCCATTGCGGAAGAGTTGCGCCTGGCCGCCAATGCCTGGCACGACATCAGCGCCCTGACCTCGGTGCACGTGGGCGCCCCGGCCCCCAAACGAAGCCGCAGCCGCGCCGGCGCGGCGGCCTCCAGCGCCTGACCGGTCATGGCACGCCCACCGGCCCCGATATGAGCGGCCGCCGCCGGCGCCGACGCCGGTCGCGCCGCGCGTCGTCGGGGACGTCGCGCCGACCGTGGCGGCGGGTGCGCCGCTGGTTCACGGTGGCCCGCATCTGGGCCGTCATCTCGGTGATCGCCGTGATCCTGCTGGTGGCCTCGCTCATCATTACGCCGGGGCTCACCGCTGGGGGCTAGCGCACCGTCGCCCCCAGATGAGGCTTCGCCTCGGCGGGGACGCCGGGCGCGCGCCGCCCGCTCGCGCGGATGGACCATCCTCCGCATCGGCGGCACCGCCATCACGCTCGACCCAAGCTGGCTCATCATCTTCGTCATCATCGCCTGGATGACCTCGGAGTCCGTGATCCCCCTGCGGCTCTTCGAGTCCGCCGCTCAAGCGGGCCTGGCGCCGCCGCCGCCGGGTTCGCAGGCGAGCTACTGGGCCGGCGGGCTGCTGGCCAGCTTCGTCTTCTTCGGCTCGATCGTGGCCCACGAGGCGGCCCACGCCCTCATGGCCGTGCGCCGCGGCATCGCCGTGCCGCGGATCAGGCTCTTCGTGTTCGGCGGCGTGGCCGAGATCTCCCAGGAGCCGCGCGCCGCCGGCCAGGAGTTTGCCATCGCCATCGTCGGCCCGCTCACCAGCGCCGCCATCGGCGGCGTGTTTCTGGCCCTGGCCCAGGCGCTGCCGCCGGCCACCGTGCCGCGCGTGACGGCGCAGTGGCTCGGCGAGATCAACCTCTTTCTGGCCGCCTTCAACCTGCTGCCGGGCTTCCCGCTCGACGGCGGACGCGTGCTGCGCGCCATCGTCTGGGGCATCACGCAGAACGTGCACACGGCCACGCGCGTCGCCAGCCTTGCCGGCGCCGGCTTCGGCATCCTCCTCATCCTGTTCGGCGTCGTGCAGTTCATCGCATTCCGCGGCCTCGGCGTGCAGGCGCTGTGGGCCGTGTTCATCGGCTGGTTCCTGTGGTCGGCCGCGCGCTCGGCGCTGCGCGAGGGCGACGTCCGACGGCGACTGAGCTCGATGGTGGTGCGCGACGTGACGCGGGCCTTCACCCAAGCGCCGTTCCCCCGCGACGCCGTTGCCGCCGAGGTCGAGTCAAGCATCAGCGCCGAGAACGCTCCTCCGGTCTGGCCCGTGGCCGACGCCGCCGGCGACGTCTATGCCATGGTCGCCACGCGCGACATCGCCGCCGTGCCGCCGTTCCTGCGGGAGACCACGCGCGTGGGCGATATCGCGCGGGAGATCGACCCGGAAGACGTGCTGGAGCCGGACACGTCGCTCGACGGCGTGCTCCAGGACGCCCAACGTCGCCATCGCGGCTACTACGTGGTCAGCGCCGGCGGCCGGGTCGCCGGATGGGTGTACGTCGGGGATTTACTCCGCGCCGGACGGCAGCGGCGCTCCCGCTCCAGCGGTGCCCAGTAGTCGGAGCGGGCTCGCGCTTTCCCACGACCGATCACTCGGCTGATAATGATTGGTGCCTGAAGAGTCGCGTGAGTATGCACTGATTCCCGCATCGACAGAATCCGTCACTCGATCACACGGGCGTCGTGTCGCTTAGCCGCCCGCCGGCGGGCTGGAGCACGTCTCGCCGTGGGCAAAAGAAGGGAATCGCCGCGCTCCGCGGCTGGAAGCTCTTTCGCTTCGGCGGCACCGAAGTCTATATGGACGCGAGCTGGCCGATCTTCTTTGTGGTGAGCTTCGTGGTGACCGCGTTCTTCACCCTGCCATGGGGCTGGGGAGGGGCCTTTGAACGCTGGACCGGTGGCTACGCCGACCTGAGCCATTGGGGCGCCGGGTTGCTGGCCGCCGCCCTCATCCTTGCCTGCATCCTCGCGCACGAATTGGCCCATCTGTGGATGGCCAAGGGGCTGTCCATGGCGTCGCCAAAGACCCGGCTCTATGTGTTTGGCGACGTCGTCGAGCCCATGTGCGATCCACGGGAAGCCGGGGACGATGTCACCGTCGCCATTGCCGGACCCATCGCCAGCGCCGTGCTTGGCGGGGTGTGTCTATGGCTTGCCTCGGCGCTTCCGTATGACTCATTGCCGCAAGCGGTGCTGCAAGTGGCGGGGCAGTTCAATCTGTTTCTGGCCGTGTTCAGCCTCCTGCCCGGATACCCGCTCGACGGCGGACGGATACTCCGCGAAATCATCGAAGGGGCCACGGGCGATAGCTACCGGGCCACCCGCATCGCCAGCCGCGCCGGCATGGTCTTGAGCGTGCCCATCGGCATCTTGGGCTTCCTCAGTTTCTCGACACTTCCTGGGATTTGGGCGTTGGCCGTCGCCTGGTTCCTCTGGACGTCCGCAAGCGCGTCGAATCGGGACGCGTCGCACCGGCAGAGCCTCGGCACCGCCCAGGTGCGTGTGGTCGCGCGCCCCTTCACCCAAGCGCCCTTCGCCCACGACGCGTCCGTCGAAGAGGTGTGGCAGGCCATCCTCGGCGATCGGGCCCGGCCGCCGTGCTGGCCGGTCGCCGACGTCTCAGGCGAAATCACGGCCTGGGTCACGAGGCGCGACCTCTCCACGGTGCCGTCGAATCGGCGGAGCGATACGCGCGTCGCCGAGATCGCGCACAACATCGAGCCCGCGGACGTGCTGGAACCGCAAATGCTGCTCGACGCCGTGCTCACCAAGGTGCGGCGGGAGCGTCGCGGCTTCTATGTCGTCAAGCAGGACGGCCGCATCGCCGGCTGGGTATACGCCGACGATCTCGTTCAAGGCAAGCGCCCTGGCGGTACCGCCTAGTCCGTCGGCAGCCGGCGCCGCCCCGTCCACTATCATCTAGGCAGATTTGAATCCGCATTGGGAGTAGGGCGTGGCCGCAGCGAACAAATCCGCCGTCTTGATCGATCTGGCCTCGTTGCAGGCCCTCGCGGCGAACGGCGGCGGGACGATCGACTTCCAGCAGTTGCGCGACCGGCTCACCGGAGACGCCACCCTGGTGCGCGCCACGGCCTACGGCACCGAGCACGAGGGCCAACCCAGCCCGCACCTGGACCTCGCCAGCCTGTCCCGGTCCGGCTACAAGCTCGTGACCAAGCGGCTGCGACGCCGCGACGACGGCACGCTCTACGCCAGCGTGCACGTCGAGATGACCGTCGACGCGCTGGACCTCACGCCCTATATCGACCGCCTCACGCTGGTCACCACCGACCCGGACTTCGTGCCCCTCATCGAGGCGGTGCAGCGCCGGGGGGTGCGGGTGCAGGTCGTCGCCAGTGGAGCGGGGCGCAGCCAGCCACTGGCCGCCGCCGCCGACGAGACGCTGGAGTTGGACGACCTGCTGTCCGACGTCGTGCGCCGCGAACGCCCGCGCCGGGATCGCCGGCGTCCCACGCCACCGCGCGCCGCCCCCGGCGAGACGGCGCGGGCGCGGGTGCCCGATCGACCCGATGAGGAACCCCGGCCGCGTCGCGCCGCGCCGCGGCCGCCCGAGCCTCCGGCCGATGCGGAACCCAAGCCCGCGGCCTCTGCGGAGCCCGAGCCCGCCGCGTCGCAGCCGGCAGCGGCTCCTCCCAAACGACGAGAACGGCTGACCGCCCTGCCCGGGGAGCGGTTGAGCGGACGCGCCGGGCCTAAACCCGACGCCCCGGATTAGTCCCGCGGCGCCGTGCGCGTAGGCATCGCAGCCACCATGTGGGGCGATGCGCCGTTTCGCACCGTCGCAGAGGAAGCCCGCGACGCCGGGTATGCCGGGCTCGAAGGCGGCGCCAGCGACCTGGTTGGCGATGCACCGCTCGCTCGCCGCATCGTCTCGGACGACGGCCTGCCGCTCGTCGGCGGACGCTTTGCGGCCAATTGGTTCGCTCCCGAGTACCACGATGTCGAGCTGGACCAGCTCAGGCGCGTGGCCGAGTTCCTGGCCGACCTCGACGCGTCCTACGTCGTCGCGGCGGCCCACGCGGTGCCCGAGCGCTGGACGGCCGCGGGCCACGGCGATCCCGCCGAGGAACTGCAGCCGGACCAGTGGGGCCACTTCGCCGAGTGCCTCGCCCGCGCCGCCGACATCTGCGCCCAGGAATTCGAGCTCCAGGTCGTCTTTCGCAACCAGCTCGGCTCGCACGTGGAAACCACCGCGGAGCTCGATCGCCTGCTGTCCCTCACCGATCCCACATCGCTGATGCTCGCCATCGACGTCGGCTACCTGTTCTATCTGGGCTCCGACCCGCGCGCCTTCATCCGCGACCGCATCGAGCGGGTAGCCTACGTCATCCTCAAGGACGTGGACGCCGACCTCCGCGACCGCCATCTGGCGCAGGGCGGCACCCTGCCCGCCTTCGTGCGCCAGGGCGGCTTCCCGGAGCTCGGCGGCGGCCACGTCGACCTGGAAGGCATCCTGGAGATTCTCGGGACCAGCGACTATGACGGATGGCTCGTCGTGGATCAGGACCTCACGCTGCGCGATCCCGCCGCCAGCGCCCAAATCAGCCGGGAGTGTCTCGTGCATCTGGGGCTCGATCTCGAATCATGACGCGCGTCCTTGACCGCCGCTCGGTCGTGCGCGGCGCCGCCGGCCTGATGGGCGCCGCCCTGCTGTCGGCGTGCGGCACGGAGCCGGTCCGACGCACGGCCCCAAGCCCGCTGCCGCTGGCCAATGTCGAGCCCTGGGGCGCCAACGTCTTCTTGGATGAAGAGAACGAAGCCTGGAAACGCCGCCACAGCCTGGAGTTGCTGCGCCACGCCGGCGTCCGCTGGGTTTTTCAGCGCATCGGTTGGGACGCGGTCGAAACCGACCGGGGTCGGTTTGTCAATCCGCAACGGCGCGAGAGTAGTTGGGACCGGTTCGACGACATCGCCGACCGGGCCCTGGAGCAGGGCATCTCGGTCGTGGCCCGCATCGAGCGCTCACCGCAGTGGGCGCGCCCCGGTCGCGACAGCCCCACCGCACCGCCCGAGGACCTCGCCGACTTCGCCACGTTTCTGCGCGCCCTCGCCGAGCACTATCAAGACCGCATCCAGCACTACCAGATTTGGCACGAGCCCAACCTGGCCGTCAACTGGGGCGGCGCGGCGCCGGATCCCGCTGGCTACGCCGAGCTGCTGCGCGTGGCCCACGACGCCCTGAAGTCGGTCGACGACCGCCTCGTCGTCGTCGCCGGACAGCTGGCCCCCACGCTCGAAAACAACCCGCGCGCCACCAGCGATCTTGCCTATCTGCGGCAGACCTACGACCACGGCGCCGCGGAGACGCTGGACATCCAGGCGGCGGCGGCCTTCGGCATGGAGTACTCCCCAAGAACGCCGCCGGACCCGCGCGTGCTCAACTTCCGCCGCGTCGAGTTGCTCCGCAATCTCATGGTGGAGTACGGCCGCAGCGACGCCCCCGTCTGGCTCAGCGCCTACGGCTGGAACGCCGCGCCGCCCGACCTCGAGGCCTCGCAACCCGCCTGGCGACGCGTCGAGGAGGCGCAGCAGGCCGCTTGGACCGTCGACGGCGTGCGCTACGGCCTGCGTCAATGGCCCTGGATCGGCGTCTTCGGCATCTGGTTCTTCCGCCAGTCCTTCGCCGCCCTTGGGCCCGACGACGCCTCCTACTACTTCCGCATGGTCGACCCGGATTTCACGCCGCGCCCGGTCTACCGCGCCGTCCAAGAAGCGGCCACCGGCCGAACGGACCTCTAAGAAACCTCTGTATGAACGCCTTCCCCCTTTCAGGGGGAAGGTTGGGATGGGGGTCAGCATCTGAAACTTCAGTTGGGACCAACCGGCGTCTCCCTCGCACGCATGACGCGCCCGGCATCGTCGCCGGCCGGCTTCGACCGCGTCGTGCTGGCCGCCTCCCGCCAGGTTGGCGCCTCCTCGGCCGCGGCCTTTCGCATCGCCTTCGGGCTCCTCGTCCTCTTCGCCGTCGGCCGCTTCGCCGCCCACGGCTGGATCGCCGAGCTCTATATCGAGCCCGAGCGTCACTTCAAATACCTTGGCTTTGAGTGGGTGCAGCCCTGGCCGGCCTGGGGCATGTATCTCCACTTCGCGCTGCTTGGCGTGGCCAGCCTGGGCGTGGCGCTCGGCTACCGTTACCGCCTCTCCATCGCCGCCTTCTTCGTCCTCTTCACCTACGTCGAGCTCATCGACAAGACGACCTATCTCAACCACTACTACTGGGTCAGCCTGGTCAGCTTCCTGATGATCTTCATGCCCCTGCACCGAACGGCATCGCTCGACGCCTGTCGGAGGCCCGCTTGGCGCCGGGACACGATCCCCGTGTGGGTGCTCTGGACCCTCCGCGCGCAGTTGGGCGTTGTGTACCTGTTTTCCGGCATCGCCAAGCTGAATTCCGACTGGCTGCTGCATGCGCAGCCGCTGCGGATCTGGCTCTACAACAGCGGCGACCTGCTGATCGTCGGCCCGCTGCTCCAGGAAGCCTGGGTGGCCTATGCCATGAGCTGGGCCGGGGCCGCATTCGATCTCACGATCGTGGGCTGGCTGCTGTGGCGCCGCAGCCGCCCCTTTGCCTACCTCGTGGTCATCGCGTTTCACCTGGCAACCTGGGTGCTCTTTCCCATCGGCATCTTCCCCTGGGTCATGATCCTGGGGACCCTCATCTTCTTCTCACCCGACTGGCCCCGCCGGCTGCTCGCCAGGCTGCGCCGGCGCCCTGCGCCCAAAGGGGCCTTCACGCTGCGGTCCGCCGCGCCCCCCGGCCGGACGGCCCGCGCGGCTGCCGTCGCCCTTGGCCTGTTTGCCCTGGCGCAAGTCATCGTGCCCCTGCGCCACTGGGCCTATCCCGGCGAGGTCCGCTTCAACGAGGAGGGTTACCGCTTCGCCTGGCGCGTGATGCTGACGGAGAAGACCGGCCACGCCCAGTTCCGAGTCACCGATCCCGTCACCGGAGGGGAGTGGCTGGCGTATCCCGAGGACTACCTCACGCCCCTCCAGGCCGAGCGCATGTCCTACCAGCCGGACATGATCCTGGAGACCGCGCACTTCATCGCCGACGACTACAAGCGGCAGGGCCGCGATGTCGAGGTTCGCGCCGACGTGTTTGTGACGTTCAACGGCCGTCCCGCCGTGCGCTTCATCGACCCCGACATCGATCTGGCCCGGCTAATGCCGGGCCTGGCGCCCAAGCCGTGGATCCTGCCCGCGCCGGACAGCGCCTCGATGCCGCCCTTGACGTAGTGACAACCATCGCAAGTCCTGTAGGGGCGCCCCTGGTGGGCGCCCTCCGCGGTCTCGGGTGCTATCGCATGCTGTCGCCGTCGGTGTCGCTGAATCCGACCGCGACTCCCAGCAGGCTCACTACCTCGGTGTTGAGTGTGCGGCGAAGCTCCATCACCCGGTCATAGACCGCCCGCACCTGCGCCGGCCGGTCCACCACGGCGTCGCGCAGGGGTCCTTCCACGGCGTCCACCGCCATCAACGCGTCCTCAAACTGGCTGCGCATGCGCTCGTCTGCCGCGGTCGACAGCGGAGTGACCAGGTGTGACACCCCGAGCCCATCGTTGTCGGCGTCTCCCAGGTACACATCGCGCATGCCCAGCACCGTCGCGCGCAGATCGGCCAGGCCATTGCCGCCGGCCCCGCCGGGGATGGCCGCAAGGTCGGGACCGTCGCCCCGCAGCCCCAACGCAGCCGCCAACTGCAGGTCCGTCAGCGTGCGGATGAGGAAGACCTGCGTCCGCACCACTTCGGCGACCGCCGCGCTCTCGAGCATCGAGCTCGATGACCGTCCGGTGAGAAAGTCCCGGTAAGCGGGGCCGCCGTTCCGCGACACCGTCCACTCCTCGACGATGGCGCCGGTTTCAGACGCAATCACCCCGCCGAGCGCGCGCAAGTACTCACAGCGCGCGGACGCGGAATCGGACAGCCGGGACACCGCGTCCGGGTCGAACACGATGTATTCGATCGCCCCAAATCCCCGCTGTGTCGACGCAAGGGTGTTCCGCACCGCGTCCTCGGTCGTCGCGGGGTTCTCCGCCAACATCCGCTCGATTCGCGCGGGATCGATTGGCGACCAGTCGATCAGCCCGCCGGAGCGTCGGTCGGCAACCGGACCGAACGCCATTGCCGCCGACCGCAGCCACGCTCCGCGCGCGTCCCGCCACGCCTGGTACGCAGATCGCAGCGTGCTATCCGAGGGCGCCGCGCACAGCGCCTCAAGCGCCGTCTCGAGGTCGGTGGCCGCCGCGCCGGCCGCCTGGTACGTCGGCACAATTACCTGGTCCGTGAGACTGATGAGCACCTCGGAGTCGTCGGGAGCGCCCTCGCCGCATCCGACCAACAGGACCATCAAGCCCGCCGCAACCAGTCCCGCCAGCAGCCGCACCACTACAACGACCTCAAGAACTGCAGCAACGCCTCGCGCTCGGCCGCCGTCAGCGCCATGAACCGATCGCGGGCGGCTTGCCCTTCGCCGCCGTGCCAGAGAATCGCCTCCTCGAGGCTCCGCGCCCGTCCGTCATGCAGGAACATGGTGTGGCCGTTGACGACGTTCACCAGGCCAATGCCCCACAGCGGTGGCGTGCGCCATTCGCGGCCAGTGGCCACGCCGTCGGGCCGCCCGTCCGCCAGCCCCTCGCCCATGTCGTGGAGCAGCAAGTCCGTGAAGGGAAAGATGGTCTGGTTGCGCAGCGGCTCGACGGGGTGGTCGTTCCCGGTGACGTGCCTGGGCGTGTGGCACGCGGCGCAGCCGGTCTGGACGAAGAGCTCCGCGCCCTGTCGCACGCGGGGATCGTCAACGTTGCGCATCGCCGGCACGGCCAGCGTTTGCACGTAGAACGCAACCTGAGCGAGTCGCTCGTCCGGAATCTCGGGCGCGCCGCCGTTCGGCGCCGCCGCGCACGCGTCCTGCGCCGCCGGACAGTTTTCCTCCGGGAACAGGGTCGACGTGATCCCAACGTCACCCAGGAACGCGCCGGCGGCTTGCTGCTCTACCGTGGGCTGGTTGGCCTTCCACCCGAAGCGCCCCAGCACATCCTCCCCGCGCCGGATGTCCCGCACCATGTTCGGACGCCCGGAAATACCGTCGCCGTCAGCGTCGTCGGGATCCGCCACGTCCAGAATGCGCTGCGCCGGAATGGCCTCCAGCAAGCCCATGCCGATGACGGCCGAGGCGATGCGGGGCGAGATCATGATCGCCGGATCGTGCGGACCAAAGGCAAGGTCCAGGATGACGTAGGTCGGCTTGCGCAGCGTGAACGGCGTGCCGTCCGGGTAGACGCCGCCGATGATTTCATAGCGGATGCCGATCCGCCCCTCCGGCGCGACGCCGATGACGCCACGGTCCTGCAACTGCCCGCCGTAGACCGGGTCGTCAATCGGCCCGTTCGGCCCGGCAATACTGAGCCGCAGCAGCAACCCGCGCTCGGGATCTTCGTCATGATCCGGCGGCTTGGCCCGGCCATCGCGGGCGTGACACGACGAGCACGACAGCGCGTTGAACGTCGGGCCCAGGCCGTCTCGCGCTTCGGTCGACGCCGGGGCCGTGACCCAGTTTTGCGTGAAAAAGCTGTCGCCCACCTCGAAGATGCGCCGCTCCTCGTTGGCCAGGTTGCGCGCGGAGAGCTCGAACGCGTTGCTGCCGGCGCTGAACGCCGTCGTCGCCCCGCCCAACCGCTCGTCGAAAACCAAATCGAGGTCAATGCCCGGTCGGTCGGGTCCGCACGAGGCGAGCAACGCGCCCATGAACACGACGGCCGCCAGCCGCCCGAAGGCGCGGCGCGCTCCGACCAGTACCATTGGCCCGGGGTCACCGCACCCAGGCCGCACGCGGCGGCGCCGCCCGCGCCGTCCTACCCCGCATGCGACCTGCCGCGAGTGGCGGATGCGGTGACCTTGGCTGTGAAGTGCCGTTCCACCCGGCCGGTCGCCAGCATGGCGCCGACGAACAGAAGCCAGACGAAAAAGCCGGTTCCCACAATGGGGTGCATGATCGTCGCGGCATCGATCCAGATGAATTGCATGGCCAGGCCGATGACGGCCGAGACGGGCGCGATGCGCCGGAGCTGCCCGCCAACTCTCCACTGATACCGGGCGGCGATGAGCAGGGCCAATCCGGCCGCCACGAAGCCGATCTTTCCAGCGATCCAGTGGATGCCGTCAAGCGCCTCCGCAGCCGTGCCGCCCGTGTCCGGGGCCGCGGTCGCCCCGACCGCTAGGGCGATCGCGCTGGCGCCCGAAACGCCCAAGCCGACCCCGGCGGTGGCGAGGAGATACGGAACCAGCGGCGTGCCCAGACGCTGGCGAATGATCCACGTCCGCGGTAGAAACCACGCCCCGGCAACGAGCGCAATCCCCGCCACGACGCGTCCGGCGCCGCCCAAGCCATAGGCGCCGCGCTGATCGGCGATGGCCGCCAGCGTCTCGGCCAGGGTGTCGTGGTCCGCGGCCGCCGACACGCGTCCGATCACCGAGACGGCCAGGGCCAGCGCGGCCAGAACGAGCAGCCGGCCCGCATAGCGCGCAGCCGCGGCCGGCGCCGAACCGGCCGCGGCCGGCAAGGGCACGCGGCCCGCGACCTCAGGCACCGGGCCGCCCCGTTGCAGCCGCGGTGCCAGGCCACGGACCACGGCCCTCCACTAGCTCACGCTGATGGTGATGCCGAGCGCCTGCGCCGCGCCGACGATCGTGTCCGTCTGCTCTTCCAGAGCGACGATGGCGTCGAGCACGGCCTTCCGCCCGTCGTCCGCGTCGGACACGCCCTCGAGCAGGTGCTGATCAAACGGCGCCTCGATCGCCTTCGTCAGGTTCACGCTCCGCTCGATCTGCGCCGCCAGCTGCTCGGCAATCTCCGCGTCCTGGGCCTCGATCAGGTCCATGATCCCGGGGCCGGCCACCTGGCCGAAGTTGCCCAGAAACACCATCTGAATCCCCAGGGCGTTGCCCACGATGTCGGCGGTGGTGTTGTCGGAGAAGCAGGAGTGCTCGTCCTCCTGGGACCGCGCCTCGTAGGCCACGGTCATGCGCTCGCCGGCCAGTTCGCCGCGGCTCAGCTCACCGATGCCGGTGATGATTCGACGCAGAGCCTCGTCCGTGTCGACCGAGGTGAACTCGGCGCGGTAGTTGTCACCGCGACCGGGCGCCCACGCGTCCACCATGTCCTGCAGATGCTGCAGCAGCAGGTCCGACGCAACCGCCAGATACGTGGCGCGGCGGTCGGCGTTCGCGGCCGTGGTGAAGTCTTCGATGGACCGTTCGCCCGGTCCGGCCACGCTCAGGTCCTGGCCCCACAGCAAGAACTCGATGGCGTGCCAGCCCGTCGACACATTCGCCTCGCCGCCCTCTTCGTTCAGCGACACCAGCAGATCGGCGTTGATGACCGGAAAGGTCTCTGCGTCATTGATGATGCCGGCGCTCGGATTGTCGACGACGTAGTCGATGTACGCCTCATCCAGCGGCCAGGCGTTGATCAGCCCTTCGGGACCATCCTCCGGATGGTCGATGGGACCATCGTAGAAGCGGAACGCTTCGGTCGGCCCATAGTCGTCGCGGGCGATCAGCCACATGCGCTTGGCGGCTTCGAGATGCGCCGCCGTGGGCTCTGCCAGGAATCGGTCAATGGCCCGGTCCATGGCCTGCGCTGAGCTCAGGCTCTGCGCATACAGGTGGTGGACGCCGTTGGCGTAGTTCGTCACCACGTCCTGCTTCAGCTCGGTGGTGGGTCCGCTTTCGCCGCAGGCTGCCAGCAGCCCGGCCATGAGACTCGCCACCACGACCAGAACGATTCTTCGCACTGCCCCTCTCCCATTCGCGCCGCGCCCGCTAACTGGGTTAGCACCGACGCCTAAAGTTCTTAGTCTCCACTAAGAGACGGCCGTAGGATAGGCGAACGCCCGGAGTTGTCAAGGCGGTGCCCACGGTCGCGGGCCGCAATCTCCATCGCCTCGATCCACGTCGGCGCGTTGCCGCCCACGCCCCCGCCCGCGAGACAATTCGGACCCCGCTCGCGCAGGGACAGCCCTCATGGACGCCCAACTGCTGGACTCGCCTTCATCGAATGGGCGGTCGCGCGTTTCGTAGGGCGCGCACACCGGGCCGGCGCTGGCATGCTGGGGGCGCTACCCGCACGAGACGACGCTTGCCTCACCGCTGGTCTTCCCCGCGCCTGAACCTGCCCGGGCTCGGTCATCGACTCCGAGGCCGCCGAACGTCCAGGATCACGAGGGTCGTCGTTGCCATCGTCGGCCTCGCGCTGCTCGGCGGGGTCACAGCCGCTCTCCTGGGCTGGGCCTCCCTCACCGAGCGCGGCGTGACCTTCGGTCTCGCCGATCTGCCCGAGCTGCGTCATGCGGACGCGCCCGCCATCGGCGCCAACACCTTCCTGCATCGCGAAGCGGACCCCGCCAAGGTCGAGCGCGAGCTGGAGCTCCTGGCCAGCGCGGGCATCGGCCTCATCCGCCAGGAGATTCTGTGGGTCGAAATCGAGCCTCACGCCAAGGGTGTCTACATCGACAACCACGGCGAAGATTCCTGGGCCAAATACGACCGCATCGTCGATCTGGCGCAGGGCTTCGGCATCGAGGTGCTCGCCCGACTCGACCGCCCCCCGCCGTGGGCCACGCCCGGCTTCAACCCGCAGGAAAACACGTCGATCCAGATGCCGCCCGCGGATTTCACCGACTTCGCCGACTTTGCCGCGGCGGTTGCCGCGCGCTACCGAGGCAAAGTCAAGTACTTCCAGATCTGGAACGAGCCCAACCTCTTCGGCGAGTGGGGCGGCCGGCCGCCGGACCCCGCCGCCTACCTCGACATGCTGCGCGAGGTCGGCGCCGCCGTGCGGGCCGCCAACCCCGACGCCGTCATCGTGCTGGCCGGGCTGGCGCCCACAATCGAAACCGGCCCCGACAACCTCAGCGACCTGCTGTTCCTGGAGCGGCTCTATCAGCTGGGCGCTAGGGGCGCGTTCGACATCGCCTCCAGCATGTCCTATGGGCTGTTCACCGGCCCGCGCGATCCCCGCATCGACGCGTCCCGGACGAACCTTCCTCGCGCCGTGCTCTGGCGCGAGATCATGGAATCCCACGGCGACGCCGGCACGCCGATCTGGGCTTCGGAGTATGGCTGGATGTCGCTGCCCCCCGGCTGGCAGGGCGACCAGGGTATTTGGGGCAATCACCCGGCAGCAGACCAGGCGGCCTGGACCGTGGACGGCATCCGGCGAGCACGTGAGCAATGGCCCTGGCTGCCCACCATCATGATCTGGGCCGCGCGCTGGCCGCACGACACCCACCCGGACGACCCCACGCCGTTCTTCGGGCTGCTCACAAGGGACTTGCAGCCGCGCGACCACATGCTGGCTCTGGAACGGGCCTACGCCGACGCCCCAAGCGCCGGCATCGGCCTGCACCAGGAAACCCACGCCGCCTTCACCTTCGACGGACCATGGCCGCGGGTGCCCAGCGACTGGGCGTCGCTCGGATTCCATCGCCAGACCGGGCAGCCCGACGCACGGCTGGAGCTGCGATTCGAGGGCGACTCGGTCGGCCTGCTCACTCGGCGCGGCCCCGACATGGGACAGGTGCGCGTGCGCATCGACGGCCACAGCGCCCTGGCCGACGCCCTGCCGCGCAACGCGGCCGGCGAGGCGATCCTGAATCTCTATGCCCCCGAGGTGGAGCGTCTGGCGCGCATTCCCATCGCGCGCGGGCTGTCCCAAGGCCCGCACGTGCTCGAATTGACGGTGATGGCCGAGCGCGACCCGCGATCGTCGGGGGGACTGGTGATCGCCGACGGCGCGCTGGTAGGCAACTCGCGGCCGCTCTGGCCCTACGCCGCCGTCGCCGCCACCTGGGCGCTGGCGCTGGCCGTGCTCGTCTGGGCCGCTGGCGGCCGCGCCGTTCGGGCTGCGGCGCGGATTCCGCGAGTCGAACTCCTGGACCGGCGTCTGCCGCTCGGACTGCACGCCGGCGAGGTGGCCGCCGCCGCCCTGGCCGTGGTGTTCGCCCTGCTGCCCGACGGCACGCCGGCGTCCGCCTGGACCCTGGTTCGGCTGGTGCTGGCGGCGGCGCTGGGCGCGCTGGCGCTGGCGCGCCCGCGTCACATAGCCATCGCGGCCGTCGCCGCCATCCCCTTCGTCGGCGTGATCGCGCGCACCGGCATCTACGACCGTCCGGTCGGCGAGACGCTCATCGTCATTCTGGTCATCGCCTGGGTGGCGCGCGCGCTGGCGCAGCGCCGCTGGCCGCTGCAACGCAGCGAAGACGCGGACGGACCAGAGCAAGCCGCGTCATCGCCGAGTCCGACTCCCTTTCCCCTTGAGGGAGAGGGCCGGCGGGAGGGGTTCATGCTCCGGCTATTCCGGCGTCCGGCCCCCTCTCCCCTTGCGGGAGAGGGCGGGGGTGAGGGGTTCCCCCTTCCGTCACTCCCGCGCAGGCGGGAATCCACCGTCGTTTACCGCTGGCTAGCGAGCCAGAGTGGGTGGCTCTGGCTCGCGCTCGCCGTCATCGCCGCCGGCGTCGCGGCCACGTTGGCGGCGGACTTCCCGCGGGTCGCCTGGCGCGACCTGCGCACCGTCATCGTCGAACCCGCGCTGCTGTTCCTGGTCCTGCTCAGCGTGATGCGCGACCGCGCCGACGCGCAGCGGCTCGGCGTGGCGCTGGTGCTCGGGGCGGTGGTGTCGGCAGTCGTGGCGCTGGCGCTGATCCCCGCAGGCGCCGTCGTCACCGATGCTGGACCGCCGCGGCTGCGCGGCTTGTTCGGTTCGCCCAACAACCTGGCGCTCATCCTGGAGCGGGCACTGCCCCTGACCGTTGGACTGGCACTCGCCGTCGCCTACCGCCGGCGCCTGCGCGTCACCGCTTGGGCCGCCGCGGCGGTGCTGGTGGCGGTGCTGGTGCTCACCTTCAGCCGCGGCGCCTGGATCGGCGCGCTGGCCGGACTCGCCGTGGCGCTGATACCCATCTGGCGGCGCCAGGGCAGAGGCGAGGGCGAACCAGGACCCAGTCTTTCCGGCGGAAGCCGGAATCCAGTCCGCGTCCTCCGTCGCATGCGTACCGCAACGCCTCTGCTCGTGGCGGGTCTCATGGCTGCCGGCCTGCTGGCCGCAATTGTCACCACCGGCGGCGACAACCTCGCCCGACTCCTGCGTCCCTCGGACGCCGCCACCGCCGCGCGCCCGCTGCTCTGGGACTCCGCCTGGCGCATGATCGCCGACAACCCCGTCCTCGGCGTCGGCCCGGACAACTTCCTCTACCACTACCCGGACTACATCCGGCCCGAAGCCTGGGCCGAGCCCAACATCTCGCACGCGCACAACATCGCCCTCGACACCTGGCTCACGCTGGGTATTCCCGGTCTCGTGGTCCTGGTCGGCGTGCTAGCCGCCTACGCCCGCACCTGGCGCGCCGCGCTGCGGCGCGCCGGCGGCAGCCGGGCGCTCGTCTACGGCCTCGGCGGCGCCATGCTGGCGACCCTCGTCCACGGCATCGTGGACAGCAGCCTCTATCTCCCCGAGCTCGCCGCTACCTTTTGGGTCATCGTCGCGGCCACCGTCATCCTGGCCGCATCCCCGTTCGTCATTCCGGCGAAGGCCGGAATCCAGTCCGGTCGATTCTAGGAGCGCCGGTCGATACCGATGCCCCGTTCTTGATACGCGCAGGGGCGGGTTTGAAACCTGCCGCTACTGGCAGGAAGCTAAAGGACGCGCAGCCGCTCAAAGGCGCGACTGAGCGAACCTCCGTACGTAGACAACCAGGCAGGCGGGTCGTCAGCAACCACGCTTAGCCAAAATGTATCCGTGCCACCCGCGCCAGTGTGCTGCGGCGTGTGGCCGATCACATGGTTGTAGAGGACGGCTTTAGGAATCACCCAGCACTGCGCGTCAAACGGTGCGATTCCTAGGCACACGAGAATGTCGTAGTCCTGGTCGCGAATCTGCTGGAATTTAAACTGCCCGCTTGCCCAAAGCGTCGAAAACTTGATCTCTATCCTCCGGCCCTGGATCACTCGATCCGCTTCGCTGTCGCCGCTGGGGCCAACGCTCAAATCTTTTGCAGCGCACCAGCCAGCCACAAGTTGCTCACCGATCTTGCCGACTTGGCGGGAAGGGCGAGCCTTGATCCACCCAAACGGACTTCGAGACCACTCGAGGTTTTCCTTTTCGTAATCGCCCCGAAGCATCTCGGATATACCAGCCAGCATCCTCACTTCGGGGTCAGTTATTTCGTTCTTCATTTCGCGGTTTACTCCAAGAGAGATGCCTGCCGCGGCCCGGTGCGATAGGGCGCATCGTCGAACTCCACGAACTCGACATCGGCGTAGTCCGCGAAGCGTCGCGCCATCACGGCCAGCGCCTCCGGATTGTTGTCGATCAGCACGAACCGTCGCCCCAGCGCGTGGGCCGCCTCGCCCACCGTGCCGCTCCCGGCGAAGAAGTCCATCACCGTGCCACCGGGCGGGCATGAGGCCTGAATGATGCGCCGCGCGATGCCCACCGGCTTCTGCGTCGGGTAGCCGGTGCGCTCCTTGCCATTCGTGGGCACGATGGTGTGCCACCAGGTGTCCGTGGGCAGCTTGCCCCGCGCCGCCTTTTCCGGACCGACCAGACCCGGCGCCATGTAGGGAATCCGCTCCACCTCGTCCGTGTCGAAGTAGTAGCGCTCCGGCTCCTTGGCGTAGGCCAGGATGTTGTCGTGCTTCGGGGGCCATTTCTTCTTGGTGCGGCCGCCGTAGTCGTAGGCCCAGATGATCTCGTTGAGAAAACCCTCGCGCCCGAAGATCCCGTCCAGCAGCACCTTGGCGTAGTGCACCTCGCGGTAGTCGAGATGCAGATACAGCGACCCGGTTGCCGCCAGCACGCGATGCGCCTCGAGCATCCGCGGCTCCAGAAACCCGAGATAGTCGTCGTAGGCGTCGTCGAAAGCCCGCGTGGCGAGCTGCTCGGTGCGGTAGCGCTTGCCCTGGAAGCCCGTTCGGTCGCCGTCGGGGTCGCGCACCGTTCGCAGCTGCGTGCGCGACTGGGCGCGGCCCGTATTGAACGGCGGATCGACGTAGATCAGGTCGATGCCGCCCGACGGCATGTCCCGCAGGAGCGGCAGGTTGTCGCCGAAGTACACGCGGTTCATTGCCAGGCGCGCCGGACATCGGGGGCCGGCCCCCTCGCCCTTGATCGGCAAGCGCTTGCCGTCGCCCACGACTGCTCCGGTCCCCTCTCCCTTGATGGAAGAGGGCTAGGGTGAGGGTGACGCCCCCAATCGCTGCACGCCACAAGGCTCCCCTCGGCTCGCACCATCACTTGCCGATGCAAAACTTGGCGAAGATGGTATCCAACAAGTCTTCGGTGGCCGATTCGCCGGTGACCTCGCCCAGCGCCTGCACCGCGCCGCGCAGGCCGATGGCGATGAAGTCCGCGGGCAACCCGCCGGCGACCGCCTCGCGCGCGCCGGCCAGCTCGTCCCGCGCACGCTCCAGCGCCTGCTTGTGGCGCAGGCTGGCCACGGTTCCAAGGTCGGAATTGGGCGTGCCGTCGCCGATGAGCGTGCGCAACGCCGTGCGCACCCCGGCCACGTCGCCGTTGATCGCGCTCGTGCGGCACACCGGCGCGTCGATGAGGTCACCGGCATCCTCGATGGCGAAGGCGGGAGTCAGATCGCTCTTGTTGACGATCGCGATGGCCTGCTTCCCCGCCGCCGCCACCTGCCGCGCGGCGTCACGGTCGGCATCCACGAGCGCGCGGGACCCGTCCAGCACCAGCGCCGCCACGTCCGCCGCGGCCAGCGCCGCCCCGCTGCGGTCCACGCCGATGCGCTCCACCGGATCCTCCGTCGGTCGCAGCCCCGCCGTGTCGCTGAGCCGCACCGGGATTCCGTCCAGGTTGAAGGACTCCTCGACGACGTCGCGCGTGGTGCCAGGGATCTCGGTGACGATGGCGCGTTCGGTGGCGAGCAACGCATTCATGAGCGACGACTTGCCCACATTCGGGCTGCCGACCAGCACCACGCGGAATCCGTGCCGCTGCAGCATCCCGCGATCCGCTCCCGCCAGGATCGCCCCCAGCGTCCCATCGATCCGCTCCAGCGTGCGCCGCAGGTCGTCGCGCGGGACCGCCGGCACGTCCTCTTCCGCAAAGTCGATCTCGGCCTCCAGCCGCGCCATCAGGTCCAGGCAGGCCCGCCGCAACTCCTGCACGGAGCTGGAAAGGCGACCGCCGAGCTGATCCGCCGCGGCGGCCAGGGCCTCGGCCGTTGGCGCCGCCACCAGGTCGGCCACGGCCTCCGCCTGCGCCAGGTCGAGGCGACCGTTCAGAAACGCCCGCAGGGTGAACTCGCCCGGCTCGGCGGGACGCGCCCCGACCCGGAGCACGGCGTCGAGCACGCGGGTCGTGACCAGCACCCCACCGTGGCCCTGCAACTCGACCACATCCTCGCCGGTATAAGAGTTCGGCCCCGGCATGAAGAGCAGCAAGCCGTCGTCAATCACCGCGTGCGGCGGGGCCGGATCGACTACGTCCACGCGATGCGCATAGCGCGGGCGCGGACGCTCGATGCCTTCGCGACGCCGCACGACCCGCTCGGCCACCCCGCAAGCCTCGGATCCGCTGACGCGCACGATGCCGATTCCGCCCGGCCCCGGCGCCGTGGCAATGGCCGCAATCGTGTCCGTCAGCCCGCGCGTCATCGACGCCCCGTCGATGGGTTCCGTTCCCCTCTCCCTTGACGGGAGAGGGCTAGGGAGAGGGTCATGTCCGCCCCAACACCCGCTGCGGATTCCCCCTCATCCTCTCCTTCTCCCACCAGGGGAGAAGGGGCCGGACCCTCGCGCATGCGCCTTCCGTGAGCCGTGCCCAGCCCCGCCTCACGCCCGCGCGGCCGCCAGGCTGGGGGCCGCCGGCTCCGCCGCGGCCAGCGCACGGACGTACTCGCGCTGCAGCATCCGCTTGCTCACGTGGATGCCGATGTGGTCCCACGGCAGCGGCTCGGCGGGATCGCGGTGACGGTAGATCATCTCGTCCAGGTCCACCCCGGCGTCCGCCACGGCGGCGAACCACGCCTCCGCTTTGAAGTGCTCCATCCAGCCGTCGAAGCGGCAGCCGCGGTCCCAGGCGCGGCGAATCACGCGCCCCACGCGCCGGTCGCCCAGCGCCAGCAGCGCCTCGACCTGGCTCTCCTCGGTGTCGTGCCACATCAGGTGCACGTTGCGGTCGCGCACGATCTCGAAGCAGGCCTGCTGCTTGGCGCGGATCGCCTCCGGCCTGTCCTGCGGATGCCATTGGAACGGCGTAAACGGCTTGGGAATGAAGGTCGACACCGTGACGTTGACCTTCGCCTTGGCGCCGTGATGCCGCCGACCCACGGCCATCACGCGGTTGGCCAGGTGCGCGATCGCCCGCGCGTCGTCCAGCGTCTCGGTGGGCTGACCGATCATGAAATAGAGCTTGATCGTGCGGAATCCCTGCCCGAACGCCATGTCGCACGTATCCAGCAGGTCCTCGTCCGAGATCTCCTTGTTAATCACCTGCCGCATGCGCGGCGTCGCCGCCTCGGGCGCGAAGGTCAGACTCCCGCCCCGCTTGCCGCCGCGTTGCAGCGCCTGCGCCATGTCGACGTTGAAGCTCTCGACGCGGGTGGACGGAATGCTCACCTGCAGGTAGTCGGGCGTGGCGTCCTGCACCTCGCCGATCAGGGTGTCGAGGCCGTCGTAGTCCACCGCGTTGAGCGACAGCAGCGAAACGTCGCTCTGCCCCGTCGCCGCCAGGCATTGGTCGATGGCCGCCGCCACACCCTCCGCCGATCGCCGGCGCACCGGTCGGTAGATGTAGCCCGCCTGGCAGAAGCGGCAGGCCCGCGCACAGCCGCGGTCGAGCTCGACGGCCACGCGGTCGTGCACCACTTCCGTGAGCGGCACGACCGGTTGGGACGGCGCGGGCACGGCGTCCAGGTCCACGAACTGCCGCTCGATTTGCGCCGGCGCGTCGGGATGCAGCCGCTCGTACTCGATGAACCGTTGGCCCTCGAAGTGCGGCCGGTAGAGCGACGGGACGTAGATGCCCGGAATCTCCGTGGCGCAGTGGACCAGGAGCACGCGGCGCCAATCGGGGTGTTCGCGGTCGACACCCGCCAGGGCGTCGAGCAGGCGCGGCAGCAGCTCCTCGCCCTCGCCGATCGCGATAAGGTCGAAGAAGTCCGCCATCGGCTCGGGATTCATCAGCGCCGAGCCTCCGCCGAGAATCAGCGGGTCGCCGGGTCCACGCTCGCGGCTCTCCAGCGGAATGTCCGCCAGGTCCAGCATCTCGAGCACGTTGGTGTTCCCGCTCTCGTAGCTGAGCGAGAACCCCAGCATGTCGAAGTCGGCCAGCGGTCGCCGCGACTCCCAGCCGAACAGCGGCAGGCCCGCCTCGCGCATCAGGTCCGCCATGTCCGGAAACGGCGTGAAGGCGCGGTCGCAGAGGTGCGGCGTGCGGTCGTTCACCTGCTCGTACAGCACCCCCATGGCGAGGTTCGACATCCCGATCTCGTACGCGTCGGGGAAGCACAGCGCGAAGCGCGTCGCGGCCTCGTCCCACGGTTTGCGTCGGGCGTTTAGCTCGCCGCCCGTGTACTGCGCGGGCTTGGCGACGCGATCGAGAAGAGGCGCGATGTCGACGACGGGGTTCATATAACGATGGGTAACGGCTGCCGACACCTGGTCCGGCACCTTAGCATGCGCCCTCCGCCGCCGGTCCCTGGACATTCAATTGGAACCCATTCGTGTAGGGGCGCCCGCTCCGGTTCCCTCGCCCTGAAAGGGAGAGGGTCATCCGGGATCGCCGGGCGGCCCGAGGGCTGAGACTGGTGGTGGCTGGGAAAATAGACGCGGGCTCGCATCGGTCGATGCGAGCCCGCAGCGCAATACGTGTCCGCTATTGCGCCCGGTCGTCTGGCGGACCCGGGGGTTAGAGTCCCAAGCGAGCGAACTCGCGAATGCGGGATCTCACGTGTCGTAGACAGGCATCCGGGCCCGGCGTGACCTGCTGCCCCGCGACGACTCGCCCGTCACGCCGCGGGGCGCAACCTGTCAATTTGCCAGCGTCCCATCTCGACGCGAATGTTTCGCATCACGCCACCTTTGGCGGTGCTGGCCCGTCGATCAATCGCTGATCGGCTGACCAGGGACGACCCGAGCAGCGCTGTTAACGCTGCGTGTACATCGTATACGAACTATCGGCTTCGGGCAAGACTGGCGCGTCCGCACCAGCAGCCCTCTTGCGGTGGAGACGCGCCGCCGCGCTGCTCGTCGGCCGCTAAGCCGGCTGGCCGATGGCGTGGAGAAACTCGGCGCGCGTGGCCGGGTTGTCGCGGAAGGCGCCGCGGGTCACGGTGGTCACCATGCGGCTGCCCGGCTTGCGAACGCCGCGCATGGTCATGCACAAGTGCTCGGCCTCCACCATCACCGCCACGCCGCCCGTGTCGAGCACGCGCTCGATGGCGTCGGCGATCTGGGAGGCCAGCCGCTCCTGCACCTGAAGCCGCCGGGCCAGGTGCTCCACAACGCGCGCGAGCTTGCTGAGGCCGACGATACGGTCGTGGGGCAGATACCCCACCGCAACCGTGCCGAAGAACGGCAGCAGGTGGTGCTCGCAGAGCGAATGGAACTGGATGTCCCGCACCACCACCATCTCGTCGTGCCCGTGCTCGAATGTGACCTCGAGATGCTCGTCGGGGTCGCTCTGATGACCGTTGAGCAATTCGTCGTACATCCGCGCGACGCGGGCGGGCGTGTCGAGCAGACCGTCGCGATCCGGGTCCTCGCCGACGGCGGTGAGGATTTCGCGCACGGCGGCCTCGATGCGTGCATGACGTGCGGCGAGCTGCGCGCCGGTGAGCTGGGGCGCTTCGGCGCCGTTGGTGGATGCGGTCATGCGATTGGTCCTGTGGGTGTGGTGGCCGCGGCGCGTAGTCGCGCGATGGCGTCGGGCGGATCGTAGGGCCCGCCGAAGCGATCGGCGCCGCTGCCCGGCCCGACGCTGTGAGTATACGCAGGCGTCCTTTCGGATCACGAAGCTGCGTTTGGCGCGCAACCGGCGCGTGCGCGCCCGTCATAATCGGGCCGCTTGCCTTTGGCTCCTGGATCGCCGCGCCCATGCGCCCTGCGTCCGTCAAGGCCGTGACCTACAGCGCGATGTGGGCGTTCTTCTTGCCGTTGGCGGCGTCGCAGGTGCTGCAGCAGGTGCGGCACCCGCTGCTCGACGCGGGAATCGCGCGCGGTCTCGAGCCGGCGGCGTCGCTGGCCGCCTTTGGCGTCGTCAGCGGCGTGGTGCAGATTCTGGGCGCGGCGGGCATCGCGGTGCAGAGCGCCTACCTGGTGCTCGTGCGCGGGCGCCGGTCCTACTACTTCATGCGCCGCTACACCGCCGTCTACACCCTGGGCATCGTGGGGCTGACGCTGGTGACGGCGCTGCCGGGCAGTGGGCCGTGGTTCTTCGAGCAGTTGATGGGCACGCCCTCGGCGCTGACGCCGCGCGTGGTGCAGATGATGCAGATCGCCGCGTTGGTGCCCGTCTTCAACCTGGCGCGGCTGTTCTACGTGGCCCAACTGGCGCATCTGCGACAGACGCGCGTGGTGTGGGTGGCGCCGGCGATCAGCGTCGGCCTGCTGGCCGTCCTGGCGCTGGGCGTCATCCCGAACGTGCCGGTCGCGGCGAGCGTGGCGGGCGCGACGGTCTGGCTGGTGATCGCCGCCGTGGAGGCGGTCGTGCTCGGGTGGCTGGCGCATCGCGCGTCGAGTCGCGCGCCCTATGGCGACGACTCGGGTGACCAACTGCCCCTCGACGTGCGCCAGGTGACCTGGTTTGTGCTGCCCCTCATCGCCACCCAGTTCTCGCTCGCGGCGGGCCTGCCGCTCACCAACGCCGGGCTGCTGCGGCTTGACGATCCGGAGACATCGGTGGCGGCCCTGCGCGTCGCCATGAGCCTGATCATGGTCAGCATGGCCGCGCTGGCCACGCTGCGGCAGGTGGTCCTGGTAATGGCGCAAGACCCCGGCGATCACGCGCGGGTGCGCGCCTTCGTGATCGCCGTTTCGGCTGGTCTGACCGCGCTCATGGCGCTCATCGCCTTCACACCGGTGGGACGGTTTGCGCTGGAGGTGGTGATCGGCGCGCCGCCGCACGTAGCCGAAGCGGCGCTGCCGGCGTTGCAGATTTTCGTCGCGGTGCCCGCCGTGATGGGACTGCGGCAGTTCTACTCCGGCCTCACCATGCACCAGCGCCGCACGTCGCTGGTGGCGGCAGCCGCCATCGGGCGGCTGGTGCTCATGGCCGTCCTGCTGTTCATCCTCGCGCCCGCCGCCGCGCTTGCCGGCGCCTGGGTGGGGGCCATGGCGCGCACGGTGAGCATGGCCAGCGAGTCGGCGGCGGCCTACGCGATTGGCCGGCGCTACGTCGGGCGGGCGGTTCGGTAGCGTCCTGAGTCTAGGTCTCGAATGACCCCATCCCAGCCCTCCCCCCGTAAGAGACCCTTGCGGAATCCGGTAGGGGCGGGTCTGCGACCCGCCCGACGCCTTGCATCCAGATTCGACCGAATTGGATTCCGGCCGCCGCCGTAGTGACGAACGGATTACGCGAAGCTCTCACCAAGGGTGGGGGTCGAAGTCTCAGCCGCCACGGTCCTTCCGCAGCGCTTGGATCAGCGCCTCGTTGCGGGCCGCCACGTATTGGTCGAACTCGCCGGGTTCCCAGGTGAACAGCCCTCGGCCCTCCCGCGCGCCCGTGTGACCGGCGGCCACGGCTTGCTCCAGAAAGGCGGGCGGCTCCGCGCTGGCGTCGAGGTCCGGCCCGAGATAGGTGAAGATCTGGCGATAGACGTCCAGCCCGGCCATGTCCGCCTGGCGCATGATGCCGAGCACCGGAATGCGCCGCGCCAGCACGCCCTTGATGAGCTGGTCGATCTCCTCGGCGGTGGTGACGCCCTTGTCGATGAGGCTCAGGGCCTCGCGCGCGAGGGCGAACTGGAGGCGGTTCATCAGGTAGCCCGGCAGCTCCTTGCGGATGAGCACCGGCCACTTGTCCAGCGATTCGAGCACCTCGCGCAGGCCGTCGATCGTGGCCGCGTCGGTGAATTCGCCGGGAGCGATCTCGACAATGGGGATCAGGTGCGGCGGCAGCATCCAGTGGGCCAGCGCCACGCGCTCGGGATGCGCGCAGCCGCTGGCGATCTCGCTGATGCTGATACTCGACGTATTGCTGGTGAGGATGGCGGACGGTGGGCACAGCCGGTCGAGCTCCGCGAACACGTCTTGCTTGACCTCCAGATCCTCGGCCACGGCTTCCGCGCCGAAGTCGGCCCCGGCCGCCGCGTCGGCGAGGGACTGGGCGGCGCGCAGCCGTCCCACGACCACGTCCACCTCGTCAGCGGCGATCACGCCGGCACGCACCAGGTCCTGCGCGTCCTCCCGCGCCTCGGCGATGGCCGCTTCGGCGCGACCGGGCGCGGCGTCGTAGAGCGACACCTCGAAGCCGCCGCGCGCCAACTCGAGCGCGATTCCATGACCCATGCGTCCGGCGCCCGCCACCACGGCCCGGCGCCCATTGCCCGCCGTTGAATCAGTCGTCACGGTCCCGTCCCCCGCTGCGTTCCACCGGCACTATGAGCATAAGCCCCGCGGGCCGGGGAGATACACTGCCGGCGTTGGCCGCATGACATCCACAGACACCACCGGGACGCCTAGCGCGGCCGGAGCGACGGACGGCCTGCTGGCCCCCATTGCCGCGGCCTTTGCGGTTGCCGCTCGTCCCGGCGTGCTTGGTCTGGGATTGGGGGCGGGGGCGGCGATCGGTGCGCTCGGCGGCTGCGCCGTCGCGCTGGCCTACATCCGCTCGCCGGCGGCCATTCCGTTTTTCGTCATCGCCGCTGCACTCATCGTCGTCGCCTGGTCCATTGCCGCGGGCGCCGTGGCGGCGTCGAGCCGTCGGGACGCACCACTCGCGGCGGGGCTGCGACGAGCCTTCGGGCGAGCCGTCGCGCTCGTGGCGGCGGCCATTCCCGCCGCGCTGGTCGTGGGTGTGCTGCTCGCGGCGCAGTTGGGCGTGTTCGCCCTCACGCAGATGGGCGCGCGCGGGCCTCTGGGCGAGCTTCCGGACCGGCCGTTGGCGCTGATCGCGCTGGTCTACACGCTGATCTTTGCCATGAACGTGTTGATAATCGTCCCCGCTGGCGCCCTGCAATGGCTGGTGGTGCCCCACGTGATGGGCGGCGCCGGACCCGTCGCAGCGCACGCGCGGGTGCGCGCCGCGTGCTGGGCGCGTCCCGGCCTGGTGCTGCGCACCATGGTGGGCGTAATCATCATGGCCAGCGCCGCCGCCGCCGCGCTGCTCGGAATCGCGGCGCTGGGCCTGGTCGTGGCGTCGTTCGCCCAGATTCTGGGCGCGGGCGAGACCTTCCTGCTGCGGTTCTCCGAGCCGCTGGTGTCGGACATGTTCATGACGGTCACGGTCGACAACTTGGCAGCGGTGGTCGTGATGGCCACCGGCTTCGGGGCGGCCATCGGCGCGGCCACCGGCCCCAGCAGCATGCTAGGGGTAGCGGGCGGGGCCTATCTGGCGCGGCACGTGGCGCCAGTCGAGCCGAAGGCTGATCCCGAGGGATAAGCTCCCGGCGCCGAGTCAACCTTTAGTCATTCCGAACAACGTGAGGAATCTAGAGTCTCAGGCCTCGCGGCCAGGGTCGTGGATCTGAGATTCCTCGCTGCGCTCGGAATGACGGATAAGGAGGATGGCGCCTAGCCGCAGGCGCCGAAGCCGCAGGCCGGGCAGACGAGGCAGAGCCCCTGCGCGCGCAGCGGCGCGGCGCAGTCGGGGCAGGTCGGCGCGGGCCGCCGCATGACGGGCGGTGGCGCTGGAGGACGGGGGCGAACATCCCCAATGCGTGGTGGGGAAAGCGTCGCCGCCTGCTGGTCTTTGAGGGGAGCCATGCAGGCAGTATAGCAGCTTGTTCGGTGTTTGTCTGGTATGGCGCGAAATGATCGCCCCGATTCGAGGCGACGCTAGCCTGCATCAGATGGACGACAGCGGAATGTGAAACGGTGCGCACAGCTAGGCTGTCGGCATGACGATGCCTACACTGCGGTCCAGATGCGTTTCGGGTGGCGCCGAGTCTTCGCGCCAGCCGCCACCCCGCCGTTTGAAGGGCAAGCTGGCCGAGATGTATCGACGCCCGATGCCTAACCGGTGGCGTCGGCGCCGGATGGCGCTGGCGGCCGTCGTCGCGGCGTTCGCGGTGCTGCTGGCTCTCACACCCCATGCCCGCGCGCTGGATTGCGAGGGCGTCGACCTTGGCGACGGGTGCCTCTTCACCATCACCGGCGGCGACACGCCCGAGCCCGATGATGGATTCGCCGTTACCAATACCGACGGCGTGCCGCTGTGGGATTTCGTGCGCGGCAAGAATGCGCAAGCCATCGGCTATCCCATCAGCCAGCGCTGGGTCGACGGTCCCTTCACGCTGCAGGCCTTCCAGAAGGTGATCCTGCAGTGGGACCCCGGCAAGCAGCGCATGAACTACTACAACACGCTGGACGTGCTGGCGGATCGTTACCCGGACGTCGAGTTGCCCTTCGTGCCGGCGCACCAGGTGCTGGAGGCGGACCGAGGGGCCGACTTCGCCACCATCACGCGTAACCACCTAGCGCTGCTGGAGCAGAATGAGGCGATCAAGGAGCGGTTCCTGAGCGAGCCCGATTGGCTGAATCTCTACGGGCTGCCGATCCACTACGAGGAGCGGGAGGTCGACGGCCAGGCGGGGGCAGTGCAGATGCTGCGCGCCCAGCGCACGGTCTTCGTGGTCTGGAACATACCGGCCCCGGGAACCACGGTGGGCCGGGTGAACCTGCAGAACGTGCCGGACAAAGTGAAGAATCTCGGCAACGCGATCATTCCCAACGCCGCCAAGCTCCCGGTGACGCAGAACGCCGTGGCTTCCTTGGCGTCGTTCACGCTACCAGAACCGACACCCTCGATCACCGGTAACGCGGCGATTGACCAACTGGATTGGGTCCAAGACGGCGTCGCCGAATCCGAGGCAGCCGCCGTGGAAGCGCTGGTCGACCTGGCGATGGAATCCCAGCCGCTCTTCGAAACGGTGATGGGCAAGTCTTGGGTCCAGGATGGCATCAATGCGGATGAGCTGACTGTGGTCAAGGAACTGACGATCATGGCCGGCAAAGACGAAGCTCGGGCCTTGAGCGTCATACAGATGCCATTTCTTGAATCGGTTGAAGCGGCGGATGACTCGGCCGTCGACGTATTGGCGGACTTCCATCACAACTCGTCCCTCATGAGCTACTTGAACCTTGTCCTATCGCACCCGACGCTGAGCGGCGGTGTACGGGACGAGCACGTACCGTCATTGACGGCGCTGCTGGCCGTGGCATACCACGCCGATCAGGAGGTTCGCGGCTACCTGTACGACACGCTCCTGAATCCCGAAGCAGTCATCGTTGAGCAACGCGCCGTTTCGCTTCCCCTTTCGGGGCACGTGCTCTTGGCCGTAGTCCGCACAATTGCCGGCGCGGCCACCAGCATGGACTGGCTGGAGCGGTCAGTGCGCAGCCACGAAGGCTTCATGGGCGTGCCCATCCCAAGGAATTCCGTCTCCTTGTTGGTCGCGGATCTCCCCAGAGCAGCAGCCGGACCAGGTGGTGTCCTCTCAATCCGTGACAGGACTCTCAAACCAGGCTGGATCATTGCTCATGAGGCGGGGCACATTTATTGGACTGGTCAAACTGGAGCTAGATGGGCGACCGAGGGAGGCGCAGAATTCATGCGATGGATTGCGCTGGGCAAAGGTCCGCCCCTCGGCGAATTCACAATTGGCGTCGACTCCTGCGAGTCCGTCCGCAACCTAGCTGAACTCGAACAGGAATCAGGCTCGACAATTGCGTTCGGATCGATCTGCCACTACCGCATGGGGTACGCGTTCTTCTACGATCTCTACCAGTTTCTGGGCGAACTGGAGTTTCGGCGAGGCTTTAGGGAGTTGTATCTGGCGACTGCCCGAGAGTCCACCAAGCGGGAATGTACGGGATCGGGCGCGAGCCTTTGCTTTCTGCGAGCCGGATTCGTGACGAGCGCCCCCGATCCCGAGGTGGCGGCGAGGGTTTGGCACGTGATCCACCACTGGTATTACGGCCCGCAAGGACCCCCTCAATAGCTGCCGAAACCGAGTAGGCGCAGAGTCCTTGATGGCACCGCCAGCAATGCGCCATCCAGAAACCACGGGCAGCCGCGCCTATACTGCGGCGCCCCAACCGCCGAGGTTCCGCCCATGTCCGCCCTCGTTTCGCGCCTGGCCGATCTGGTGGCGATCAACAGCGTCAACGCCAGCCTGCCCGGAGGTCCCGGCGAGCAGGCCATGGCGGACTACGTGGCGGAGGCCGCGCGCGGCATGGGCGCCGACGTCGAGCAATACGAGGTCGAGCCGGGCCGTCCCAACCTGCTGGCCCGCATCGACCGCGGACGCCCCCGCACGCTGATGTTCGAGTGCCACCTGGACACGGTTGGGCTGGCGCCAATGCCCGACGCTCTCAACCCGCGCGTCGAGGGCGGGCGGCTCTACGGACGCGGCTCCGCCGATCCCAAAGGCTCGCTCGCCGCCATGCTCAGCGTCCTCGAAAGCGCCGCCGCGGATCCGGCGTTTCCCGTCAACGTCTGGCTGGCGGGGTCCATGGACGAAGAGATCACCATGCGCGGATCGCGGGCGCTGGCCGAGCGCCGACCCGCGGTTGACGCGGTGATCGTGGGCGAGCCGACCAACCTGCAGCCCATCGTGGCCCACAAGGGCGTGCTGCGCTGGCGCGTGCGCACCGCCGGCGTGGCGGCGCACAGCGCGACGCCGGAGCGCGGCCGCAACGCCATCTTCGACATGCAGACGGTGATCGGCGCGCTGCGCGCGGGCATCGAGCCGGGTCTGGCGCGGTCGTCGCATCCGCGACTGGGCCCCGCAACCTGGAGCGTGGGCGTGATCGCGGGCGGCGAGGCGGTGAACGTGGTGCCGGACGCCTGCCAGATCGACTGCGACAGGCGGCTGCTGCCCGGCGAAGATCCGGACGCGGTGCTTGCCGAGGTGGACCGGGCGGTGAACGAGTTGCGGCAAGTCGATGCCGGACTCCGCGTCGAGCGCGAGGCGCCTTACGTCCACGTGCCGCCCATGGAGACCGGCGCCGACGTGCCGGTGGTGCGCGCGACCGTGCAGGCCCTTACGGAGTCTGGTCGCGACCCGACCCTGGCCGCCGTGGCCTATGCCACCGACGCCTCCATGCTGGCGTCCGTCGGCGGGCTGCCCGCCGTGGTGCTGGGTCCCGGCGACATTGCCCAGGCGCACACGAACGACGAGTGGATCGACCTGACCGAGCTCGAGGCGGCCGTGGGCGTCTATCGCGGAATCTGCGAGGCCTTTGCCGATGCGGCCTGACGGCACCAACGCATTTGGCGTCAAGTGTGCGGCTCCAGGTTCGTTCGGACTGGATTCCGGCTTTCGCCGGAATGACGGTGGGGTGACGCCAAGGTCTTGCTTCCGCGGGAACGTCGGAGCCATGTGGATCCAGCCCCGGCCTGATCGAGCGCGCCCGCCATCTACAATGCCGTCCGCTCGGAAGACCCTGACGATGCCATGCCGGTAACGGCGGATGTGTGCGTGCTCGGCGGCGGTCCGGGCGGCTACGTGGCGGCCCTGCGGGCGGCCGCGCTTGGGGCCAGCGTCGCGCTGGTTGAGGCCGAAGAGGTCGGCGGCGTGTGCCTGCTGCGGGGCTGCATTCCATCAAAAGCCCTGCTCCGCAGCGCCGAGGTATATCAGTTGGCGCTCCACGCGGGCGCGTTCGGCGTCAACGTATCTGGGGTCGAAGCCGACTATCCGGCCATGCGAGCGCGCAAGGACCGCATCGTGCGGCAACTCGTGCGCGGGGTAGGCGGCCTGCTGGACGCGGCCGGGGTCACGGTCATGCGCGGCTACGGCACGCTGGCCGGCGAGGGCGTCGTCGAGGTGGACATGGGCGATCGCGGCGACCTGGTCATGGCGCCGAAGGTGATCATCGCCAGCGGCTCGTCGTCGGTCATGCCGCCGGTTCCCGGCACGGACCTGCCGGGCGTGATCGACAGCGACGGCGCATTCGAGCTGGAAGAGCCGCCCGCGCAGATCGTCGTGGCCGGAGCGGGCGCCGTCGGCGTCGAGTGGGCCACGCTCTTCGCGCTCCTGGGCAGCGAGGTCACGCTCGTTGAAATGCTGCCCACGGTGGTCCCCAACGAGGATGCCGACGTGAGCGCGGCCCTGCGCAAGATCCTGGTGCAGCAGGGCGTGACCGTGCGCGACGGCACCCGCATCGAGTCCATCGCCCAGCGCGACGGCGGGCTGCGCGTGAGCCTGGCAAAAGATGACGAGACATCAGAGGTCGACGCGACGCACGTATTGATGGCCACTGGGCGACGGGCAAATGCGCTGAACCTCGGGCTCGATCGCATGGGCGTGACGCACAGCGTCCAGGGCATTCCCGTGGACGGCGCCATGCGCACCAACCGGCCCGACATCTACGCCATCGGCGACGTGACCGGGCAGCGGTTGCTGGCGCACGTGGCCTCGCACCAGGGGGTGGTGGCGGCGGAGAACGTGATGGGCGGCTCGGCGGTCTACCACGACGACGTCGTGCCAGCCTGCACCTTCACCCATCCCGAGATCGCCAGCGTAGGGCTCACCGAAGCCGACGCGCGCGAACAGCACGGCGAGGTGATCGTGGGGCGTTTCCCGTTCCAGGCGCTGGGCCGCGCCAGGGCATTTGGCGACACCGACGGCTTCGTGAAGCTGGTGGCGAACGCTGCGAGTGCACGGCTGCTGGGGATGCACGTGATAGGTCCCGGGGCCAGCGACATCATCGCCGAAGGCGCGCTGGCGTTGCAGCTCGAAGCCACGCTGGACGACCTGCGCGAGACGATCCACGCGCACCCGACCTTCCCCGAGGCCACGGCCGAGGCCGCGTGGCAGGCCATCAACCAACCGCTGCACCTACCGCAGCGCCGCGCCCGTGCGCGCTCCTCCTGAGGTGGATTCCCGCTATCGCGGGAATGACGGCGGCGCAATTCCTAGATCAGTAGGGGCGTCCCTTGTGGGCGCCCGCTCGGTCGGTGACCAGGGCAGCCACAAGGGCTGCCCCTACATCGATTGACTCGGATGAGCCAGGCGAAAGCACCGGCCGTGATCGCGGCCGGCGAGGTCATGGTCGAGCTGGCCGGTCCCAAGCCGCTGTCGCGCGTCGAAGTGATCAAGCGATCGAACTCCGGCGACGTGCTCAACGTGGCCGTGGCGTTGGGGCGGCTAGGCCTGCCGTGCGCGATCCTCACCAAGGTCGGCGACGATCCGTTTGGCGACTACCTGCTCGAGGACTGGGCTGGCCTCGGCGTTGACCAGCGCTACGTGGGGCGCGGCGGCGGGCCGACCGGCCTCTATGTCGCCGAGCACGCTGCCGACGCCAGCTACCAAATCTGGTACTGGCGAAAGGGCAGCGCGGCGTCGACCATCGCGCCCGCCGACGTGGACCGGGTGGACCTGGACGGCGTGCGGCTGGTGCACTTGAGCGGCATCTCGCAGGCCATCTCGGCGTCGTCTCGGGCGGCGACGCGGCGACTGGCGGAGCGCGCCCGCGAGCGCGGCATCCCGGTCTCGCTGGACGTCAACTTCCGCCCGCAGCTCTGGTCGGGAAAGGACGCGGCGGCGGCGATGCACGAGGTGCTGCCGGACGCGGATCTCGTGTTCTGCGGCGCGCCGGACGAGTCGCTGGCCGTGGCGGGCCTCCCCGACCCCGAGGACGCGGCGCGGTATTTCCTGGACCAGGGGGCCGAGGTTGTGGCGGTCACGATGGCAGGCGACGGAGCGTTTGCGGCGACAGCCGACGAGACCGTGCGGTTGCCGCACGTGGCGCGGCGCATTCAGGGACCCCAGGGCGCCGGCGACGCGTTCGTCGGCGGATTCCTGGCGGGGCGCCTGGTGGGCGCGGGCCTTGCGACTTGCGCGCGCTTCGGGACCCTGGTCGCGGGCCTGAAGGTCGAAAACCCAGGACCGCTGCACGGCCTGCCCCAGCGCGCCGAGATCGTGGCGCGGGCGGCCGAGCTGGGCTGGGACGATGTGCTGCGGACGTTGGATGTGTTGGAAGCAGGCGCCGGGGGAACAGACGCCGACCGGAACGCATCGGAGGTGACGGGATGATCGTGGTGACCACGTTGGAGATTTCGGGCCGGGAGATCACCGAGACCCTCGGGATCGTGCAGGGCAACAGCGTGCGGGCGCGCGGCATCGGCCGCGACTTCATGGCCGGGCTCCGCTCCATCAAGGGCGGCGAGGTGCGCGAGTATGCCGAGCTGCTGGCGCAGGCCCGACACGAGGCGGTGGAGCGCATGGTCGCCCACGCCGAGTCGCTGGGCGCCGACGCCGTCGTGGGCACGCGCTACAACGCCGCCGACGTGATGCAGGGCGTGGCCGAACTGCTGGCCTACGGCACCGCCGTCCGCACCGCCGCCAAGGACTAGTTCGCCGGCAGGTCAGGCTCGGGCGGCCACCCGAGTGCCGGCGCGTCGCCGCCGCGCTCGTAGGCCAGCGCGATGCGCACGGCCGTCCGCTCGCGGTACTTCGGGGCGACGATCTGCAAGCCCACGGGCATGCCGTCGGAGCCGCGGCCGCAGGGGAGGCACACCACCGGCTCGTGCGTGCAGTTGAAGCACCGCGTGAAGCGGCCCATCCAGGTGAAGTCGGTGAGCGCTTGGGCGATCGGCACGGGTGAGCGCGGGAGGGCGGGCACCACGAGAGCGTTCACCTGGCTGGTGGCGCGCCGGTAGTCCGCCAGCGCGTCGTCGCGCATGGCTCGCAGGCGTCCCAGCGTCGCCGCGGTGTCCCTGGGATCCAGGTTCAGGACTTCCAGCCCCGCCGCCAAGCGCTCACGCAGAGCTTCGCCGACCCGGGAAAGGTCACCGCCGGTCGCCGCCGAAATCGAGGCGTGGGCTTCGAGAATCATGATGCCCCAATGGGACTCGATCACCTGCGGCAGCGACGAAAGCTCGACCGCCACCAGCTCGGCGCCCAGCCGGGCCAGCGCGTCGATGGCACCGCGCGCGATGCGCTCGATCTCGGGGTCGATTTCCTCGAAGAAATAGCTCGACGGCACGCCGAGGCGCAGGCCGTCGAGTCCGGCGTCCGCGTCGGGCACGAGGTGCGTCAGGCTGTTGGACACGCCGATGCGCGCCTCGTCGTCCGGGTCCACCATGGCGCGCAGCATCAGCGCCGCGTCCAGGGTGGTGCGGGCCATGGGCCCCGGCGTGTCGAACGTCGGCGCCAGTTGCCGCACGCCGTCCAGGCTGACGCGGCCGTAGGTGGGCTTGATGCCGACCACGCCGCAGGCGGCGGCCGGCATGCGAATGGAGCCGCCCGTGTCCGATCCGAGCGCGGCGAACATCATGCCCGCCGCAACCGCGATGCCGGACCCGCTGCTCGATCCGCCGCTGACCCGCGACGTGTTCCACGGGTTGAGGCCCGGTCCAAACTGGGAAATTGCGCCGGTCGGGTGCAGGGCCATCTCGTCGCAGTTCAGCTTGGCGATGATGACCGCGCCCGCGCGCTTGAGCTGGCGCACGAGCGTGCTGTCCCGCTCGGCGATATGGCCGTCGAAGACGTGGGAGCCAGCAGTGGTCGGCGCGCCCGCCACGTCTGCCAGGTCCTTGATGCCGATCGGGACGCCGTGCAACGGCCCGCGATGGGTTCCGCCGACGATCTCGCGTTCCGCCTGTCGCGCGGCCTCCAACGCCTGGTCCGCCAGGATCGTGGTCGTGGCGTTGAGGGCGGGTCCCAGGCGCCCGGTGCGCGCCAGGCAGGCGCGGGTCACCTCGACCGGGCTGACCTCGCCACTGGCAATGCGCTCGCCGATCTCCACCAGGGTGAACTGCCACAGCTCGGTGGCGTCAGTCACTCGCGTCGTCCCAGCCGAGCCAGTCGACCTCGGGCGTCGTCCGCTCGCGCGTATCCGGGGGCGCGTTGGCCGATGGGTAGCCCAGATAGATGAAGCCGACGAGGCGATCCGAATCGCCGATGCCCAGCGCCCTGCGGCTGGCGACGTAGTCGCACATCGCGCCGGTGCGCCACTTGGCCGCCAGGCCCTCGGCGTGGGCCGCCAGCAGCATGTTCTGCACCGCGCAGCAGCAGGCGGCGTAGTCCTCCAGGTCCATCACCGGATCGTCGGCGCGCGGGTGGCTGACCACGATGACGACGGGCGCGCGCGTGAGCTTGGCGCGGGCGCCCTTGATCTCGCCGGCGGCAATGGGATCGCTGGCGTCGAGCTCGTCGCGCAGGCCGTCGCTGATGGCCTCGCCAACCGTCCGGCGCGCGTCCCCGGCGAGCACGTGGAACCGCCAGGGTTCGGTCATGCGATGGTTGGGCGCCCACACGGCCACGTCGATCAGCCGTTGAATGGCGGCCTGCGACGGCACGTCCGCCGTCAGGGCGTTGATGCTGCGGCGATCACGCAGCGCCGTAAGGGTATCCACGAAACCTCGAATGCTTTGGGGCTGGCCGTCACCCAGTCATGGTAGCGATTCACACCGCGCCGGGGCGCGCCGGCGGTACTCTGGGGCGGCGATCTCGAGTCTGGGCCTGGGTCGAGGCGACGTGCAATGCAAATCGGCGTCCTCACCGGCGGCGGTGACTGTCCGGGGCTTAACGCCGCCATTCGCGGCGTGGTGCGTCAAGCGGCGCGCCAGGGCTGGACCGTGCTCGGCTTTCGCGACGGCTGGGCCGGCGTGCTCGCGGGCGAGCCCGAGCCGCTGACGATCGAGGCCACGGACCCGATGCTGGCCGAGGGCGGCACGATGCTCGGCTCGACGCGCACGAACCCGCTGCGCGATCCGGAGTCGTTCGCCAAGGCCCGCGCGGTATTCGACCGCTGCCGGCTGCAAGGGCTGGTGGTCATCGGCGGGGATGACACGCTATCCGTCGCGGGCGCCATGGCCGCCAAGGGCGACGCCGTCGTGGGCATTCCCAAGACGATCGACAACGACGTCCCCGAAACCGACGTGTGCATCGGCTTCGACACCGCCGTCACCACGGTGTCCAATGCCGTGGGACGGGTGCGGACCACGGCTGTCTCCCACCGGCGAGTGGTGGTGGTGGAGACGATGGGCCGGGACGCAGGCTGGCTGGCGGCGGCAGGCGGCCTCGCCGGCCGGGCCGACTACATCGCGGTGCCGGAGCGTCCCATCGAACTCGCGATCCTGGTGTCGCACGTGGAAGGCCGCGCCGCCCGCGGCTTGCCCTTCAGCGTGATCGTAGTGGCCGAAGGCGCCGAGATCGTGGACTTGGAGGTCGACCCGGCCGAAGTCCACGCCTCGGACGAGTTCGGACACGTGCAGCTCTCGGCGCGCGGCTTGGGATACGCGGCCGCCGGCGCGCTGGAAAATGCCTTGGGGCGGAGCGTTCCGGCGATGGTGCTGGGGTACACGCAGCGCGGTGGACCGCCGACGCCATTCGACCGCGTCCTGGGCACGCGGTGCGGCGTTGCGGCGGTGGACTACCTGGCATCCGGCGACCACGGCATGCTCACCGCCCTGCAGCGCAACCGCATCGTGCCGGTGCCCCTGGCCGACGTGGCCGGGCGCACACGGCGGCTGGACGCGAGCTACCTGGCGTTGCTGGATCTGTTCGACTAGCGGGGCGGGGCATCTGGGCGGCCGGTAGGCGTTGACCCCCATCCCAACCTTCCCCCTTTCAGGGCGGAGGAGTTTTTCGCGCGATTTCGTATCTCGGCGCGGCGCGTGCGAGAATCTCTAACCATTTCGGCTCGGCAGAGCCCATCGTCCGAACGCCCGTGCGTCGCCGGCGAGCAGTCCCTGCCGGCGGATCCGCCGCAGCGGGCGCGGCGCCGAATGCCATGACTGTCGAAACTCCCTCCATCGAGGACACCTACCGCGACCTTCGGTCCAAGCTGGCCGACGTGGTGCCCGAGCCGGAGCTGGCGCTCAAGGCCGAGCTGGCCTACCGCATCAATCGGCTCAAACGCGAGCGCGGCGCCGTGATTCTGGGCCACAACTACATGGAGCCGGCGTTGTTTCACTCGGTGTGCGACTACACCGGGGACTCGCTAGAGCTCAGCCGCATCGCCGCCACCACCGAAGCGGACCCGATCGTGTTCTGCGGCGTCCGCTTCATGGCCGAGACGGCCAAGATCCTCAACCCCGATCGCACCGTGCTGCTTCCGGCCCGGCGCGCCGGTTGCTCGCTGGCGGCCTCCATCACGGCGGCCGACGTGCGCGAGTTGCGCCGCCGCTATCCGGGCACGCCGGTGGTGACCTACGTGAACACCTACGCCGACGTGAAGGCGGAGTCGGACGTGTGCTGCACCTCCAGCAACGCGGCCCAGGTGGTGGAGTCGCTGGACGCGGAGCAGGTGATCTTCCTGCCCGACGAATACCTGGCCCGCAACGTGGCGGCGTCCACCTCGAAGCAGATCGTGTTTCCCAGCTCGCAGCCGGTGCCACAGGAGCGCCGCGCAGCGGACGCGTCAAACGGCCTGCAATACGAGATTGTGGGCTGGCATGGACGGTGCGAGGTCCACGAGCAGTTCACGGTGCAGGACATCCGCGACGTGCGCGCGCAATTCCCGGACGTGGTGGTGCTGGCGCACCCGGAGTGCAGCCCGGAGGTCGTCGCGGCGTCGGACTTCTCGGGATCGACCGGCGCCATGTCTCGCTACGTGACCGAGACCGACGCACCCCGCTATCTACTGCTGACCGAGTGCAGCATGGGCGACAACATCGCCGCCGAGGCGCACGACAAGGAAATGGTCCGCCTCTGCTCGGTGCGCTGCCCGCACATGAACGAGATCACGCTGGAAGAAGTGCTGGCGTCCCTCCGCGAGAACCGCTACCAGATCGAGGTGGAGCCAAGCGTGCGCGCACGCGCCCGGCGGGCGATCGAGCGCATGCTGGAGATCACCTAAAGCGGCGCACAGCCCGACGTGTCATGTCGAGCCCCACAGGTCATTTCGAGCGAAGCGAGAAATCCAAAGGGCACGGGAGACGTCGCAGCGTCGGTAAATCCCTCGCATGCGCTTGGAACGTCCGGGGGCGGATTGGCGGCGCTTGCCTTGGTACCGACCAGCCTCAGCTGCGGCCACAACCGTTGACGCGCATCCCAACCTTCCCCTTACGGGGGGAAAGGGGCTCTTGCGAGGCCCCTTAGCTCGCCAGGTACTCGCGCAGCGGGCGTGCGGCCTGCGAGCGCTGGAGCTTGCGCAGGGCCTCGACTTGCAGCTGGCGGATGCGCTCGCGCGTGAGCCCGAAGTGGGCGCCGATTTCGTCGAGCGTCCAGGGCTCGTTGCCGTCCAGGCCGAAGCGCAGCGTCAGGATGGTGCGCTCGCGGTCGGGCAGGATGGCGAGGGCGCGGTCGACGTCGTCGCTGAGCGATTCCACGAGCAGGCGCCCGTCCGGCGCCTCGGGCTCGGGATCCTCCACGAAGTCCGACAGCGGCTCCTCGCCGTCTTCGCCCACGGGCTGCTCCAGCGACATGGGTGAGCGTCCGGCGCGCACGATTTCGACGATGCGATTGGGGTCGAGCTTCAGCACGTCGCCCAACTCCTCGGCCGTGGGGTTGCGCTCCAACTGCGTGGCCAGATCCGGCGCAATGCGGCGGATCTTGCGCAGCGTCTCAACGACGTGGACGGGCAGCCGCACGGTGCGCGAGTCGTTGGATAGCGAGCGCGTGATCGCCTGCCGAATCCACCACGTGGCGTAGGTGCTGAACTTGAAGCCGCGGCGCCAGTCGAAGCGCTCGACGGCCTGCATCAGGCCCAGGTTGCCCTCTTGAATCAAATCGAGCAGCGGCAAGCCGCCCGTCGCGTAGCGCTTGGCCACGTTGACGACCAGGCGCAGGTTGGCGCGGGTCAAGTGCGCGCGGGCTGCGTCGTCGCCGGCCTCGACGCGCTTGGCCAGCGCTACTTCCTCGGCGGCCGTGAGCAGCGGGACGCGGTTGATCTCGTTGAGATAGAGGCGCAGCGTGTCTTCGATTGACGCGCCGACGCCGGGTTGGGGAACCGGGCTCGGCTCGGACGCCCAACCCCCACTACCGCCCGACGACGCCTCATCGCCAGCCGTGCTATCACGCGGCTCGAGCTGAGAGAGCGCATCTTCCCAAGCATTCGGAGCGGGAGAGGCCGACACGTCAGTCGCGGGTGCCACCGGGGGTTCCTCGGTTCTCAGCGGGTGTCCGCAATTGCGCGGGCACCGGTCACTCGATGAAAGCATTCTACATGTTTTTACAGATAAGTCTGCACAAACTGTGCAAATTCCTACCTTCGGGGCGCGAATTGCGGTTGTTTGCCCCCTAGCCGCGGTGGTAGCTTCGACTGACGGCATCACACCCCCGGGGCCTGCCATTTGCGCACGTTAAGTCCCCGCGATGAGATCCTGCGGACGCTCAAGGTCGGCGGGGCCATGTTTGCGCCCGATATCGCCGACCGCGTGGGGACTGGCACGTCCGCCGTCCGACCGCATCTGGAGAGCCTGGCGGCCGACGGCCTGGTCACGGCCAACCCCGTGCGCGGACGGCCGGGGCGGCCCCGCTATCGCTACCACCTGACGGCCAAGGGCCACGAGACCTTCGAGCGCACATACGACGACCTCGCGTCCTGCATGGTGGACGCGGTGCTGGAGCTGGGCGGCGAGTCCCTGTTGCACGCCGTGCTGGAACGGCACGAACGACGGCAACTCGACAAGTACATCCCCCGCGTCCGCGGCCTGCCGTTCGACCTCCGCGTGCACGAGGTGGCCCGCATCCTGGACGAGTGCGGCTATATGGTCGAGCTCGAGACTACGGACGACGGCTACCGCCTGCGCGAGCACAACTGCCCGGTCTCACGCGTGGCCGAGGGATGCACCGCCGCCTGCGAATCCGAATTGCGCTTTATCCGCAAGCTGGTGCAGGCCGACGTCGAGCAGTTGGTGGTTTCGCCGAAGGGCGACCAAGCATGCTGCTATGCCATCCGCCGATGAGGACGGCCGCCGCGGCGTAGACGGCGCCGGGCGAATCTATCTCGACCACGCGGCGACCACGCCGGTCGATCCCGACGTGATGGCCGCCATGCTGCCTTTCCTGACGACCCACGCAGGCAATGCCAGCAGCCTGTATCTGGAGGGCCGCGAGGCGCGCGCCGCGCTCGATGACGCCCGCGACGCTGTGGCCGACGTGCTGGCGTGCGACGCGGCGGAGGTCGTCTTCACCGGCAGTGGCAGCGAGGCCGCCAACCTCGCGATCCGCGGCGTGGCCTGGCGCGCGCACGAGGCAGGACGACGCCACTTGGTGACGAGCGCCGTCGAGCACCACGCGGTGCTGCACACGGTGCAACAGCTCGAGCGGCGACATGGGTTCACTGCCACCTTCGTGCCGGTCGACAGCGATGGGCGCGTCGATCCCGTCGACGTGCTTGCCGCCGTCCGGGACGACACCGCGCTGGTGTCGGTGATGTACGCGAACAACGAGGTGGGCACGGTGCAGCCCGTGGCCGAGATCGCCGCGTCGCTGGCGGACCACCCGGCCCTGATTCACACCGACGCCGTGCAGGCCGCCGGAAGCCTGAGCCTGGTGACGCCCGAGTTGGGCGTGGACCTGCTCTCGCTGACGGCGCACAAGGTATACGGACCGAAAGGCGTGGGCGCGCTGTACGTGCGCCGCGGGGTGCGGCTGGCGCCGCAGATTGTCGGGGGCTCCCAGGAGCGCAATCGCCGCGCGGGCACCGAGAACGTGGCCGGCGCGGTCGGTCTCGCGGCGGCGCTCGCGCGGGCCGATGCCGAGCGCGCGGCGAGCAGCGCCGCCAACGCCCGGCTGACCGGCATCCTCATCGAGGGGCTGACGGAGATTCCTCAGGCACGCCTGACCGGGCCGGCGGAGCGCCGTTTGCCGAATTCCGCCAGCTTCGTGATCGAGGGCGTGGACAGCGAGGCGCTGCTGCTGCGGCTGGACGCAGCGGGGATCGCGGCTTCGAGCGGCTCGGCTTGCACCTCGGCGTCACTGGAGCCGTCCCACGTGCTGCTGGCCATGGGCATCCCGGCGGACATCGCCCGCAGCAGCCTGCGGCTCACGACGGGACGCTCGAACACCGACGCCCAGATGCGCCTCGCCGCGGACATCATTGCCGACGCTGTCGCGCAGTTGCGGCGCAAAGCCGATACCGCCGCCGCGGTGTCGATGGCGTAGACTTCCGATGAGCCAAGGTTCTGGGAGACGCGCGGGATGATGGATTCGCTGCCCATGGCCGCCCACGCGCCCGTGCTGGCGATCACCGAGTCGGCGGCGGCGCAGTTCGAGCGCATGCGCGCCAAGCGCAACAAGCCCGAGGCCGTGCTGCGGGTCCGCGTGGTGCCCGATTCAGGCTGCGGCGACTTCCGCTACGCCATGGGGATCGAGCCCGGTCCGCGCGACGGCGACATGTCCATCGACGCGCACGGCATCACGGTCATCGTCGACGCCACCAGCGTCGGACTGCTGCGCGGCTCGACGCTCGACTACAGCGACGCGCTGATCGACGGCGGGTTCAAGCTGCTCAATCCCAACGCGCAGAGCGCCTGCGGCTGCGGCCAGTCGTTCACCACCAGCGGCCGCGCCGTCACCAGCGAGCACAAGCGCGGCGCGCTCTCGCTCTAGGGGTCAATTCGGCGGTCAACTGGCCTGACCGGCGTCCGGCCCTCGCGGAAGATCTAGGCAATCCCCCCAGTCATTTCGATGGCTGGGATAGAGGCTGCCTACGGGCAGCCTCTCTTCGTCTTGCCGAACGTCGCCGATTCGCGGCCGGCAGGGCCGTTTGGGTGATCCACCACCGTTCGCTTTGACCCAGAGATATTGCGCGGTACTATCAGACAGCGCACGACATACGTGCGCAGTCAGGTCAACGTTGACCTGAGGCATTCCCGCGAGGAAGGGGGAACGCATGACCCACTACGTTGGTCCACGAGCGACCATCTCTGCCCGCTCGGGCGAACACATCTGCCCGCGTTGCGTCGGCCGTGGATTTCGCCGCTACGACGGAGGCGGGCGTCCGCTTGCGCGCGCGAGCTACGCCGGTGCAGCGTTCTGGCGCTCATGTTCCCAGTGTCACGGCACGGGTCACGTGCCGGAGGGTGTGGCGTCGCTCGCGGCGTAGCGCTCGAATCGCGGTGATCCGCGAGCGCTCCGGCTCCCCGGCCGGAGCGCTCGTTTCATATGCCGGGCTTGGCGCTAGAGCGAGATTCCGCCGTCGATCACCAGCACCTCGCCGGTGGTGAAGGTGGATTGCAGCAGGTGGATCACCGACTCGGCGACGTCCTCGGCGACAGCGGCCCGCTGCAGGGGCGTCTTCTCAACCGCCGCGTCCAGGAACTCGCGCCGGTCGTCCACCCAGCGCGTGTCGATGATCCCTGGCGCTACGGCGTTGACGCGCACTTCCGGCGCCAGCGCGCGAGCCAGCGACCGGGTCATGGTGTTGAGCGCGCCCTTGGACGCGGCGTAGGGAATCGAGCTGCCGGCGCCCGTATTGCCCGCCACCGATGACACGTTGACCACCGCGCCCGCGCCGGCAGCACGCATATGCGGCACGCAGGCGCGCGTGGCATAGAACGCGCCGAAGAGATTCACGCCCATCACGCGCTGCCAGGCGGCCTCGGTGAGCCCGTCGAGATCCGGGTGGTCCACGAACACGGTGGTCCCGGCGCTGTTCACCAGGTAGTCGACGCGGCCCAGCGCGGCCGCCGCCTGCTCAACCATGGCGACCACGGAGGCGTTCGACGCCACGTCGGCCTGCAGCGCCACGGCCTCCACGCCCTCGGCCTCGCAGTCGCGGGCGGTGGCGGCGGCCTCGTCCGCCGAGCGGGAGTAGTTGACGGCGACGCTCACGCCCAGCCGTGCCAGCCCCAGCGCGGTGGCGCGACCCACTCCCGTTCCGCCGCCCGTGATGATTGCCGCCCGACCTTCGATCGACATGCGCCCCTCCAACTGGTGGCCTGTAAAGGCGCTATTGTGGCACCGCTCTCCGTGGCATCGGGATGGCGCCGCCGACATGGAATCGACCCACACCCTCAAGACGGGCGAGCGGCTCGACGTGACGACCCTGGGTCCCGGCGAGGGACGCGGCGACTCCGCCGTGAACCGCGAGTTGTGGTGGTTCATCGTGCAGCCGTTCGACCCGTGGACGTCGCCGGGCGAGAACGAGCTCGTCGCGCGCGCCCTCCGCGGCGCAACCGACGACTCCCTGCACGACGTCCTGATCGTCGGGCGCATCGATGGCGAGATCGTGGGCACGGTGTGGCACGGCACCAGCCGCAACACGCGCGAGGTCGGCGGCTACGGTTTCGTGCGCACCGACCCGGCCCATCGCGGCAAGGGCGTGGCGCAGACCCTCACCAGGCTGTCGCTGGAGCGCTTTTGGGCCGACGGCGGCTTGGTCATCTACCTGGGCACGGTGGCGCCAGACGCGGCCCACGTCTACGAGAAATACGGCTACGTCCGCTACAACGGCATCGCCATGCGGGCGCTGCGCCCCGGTTCCGACCCGGAGACGTTCGACGACGACTACTTCGCGCACGACGGCTCGGCGCCGCTGGCGCGCGACGCGGGATGGGGCGATATGGGCGGCTACCCGGCGCTGATGCTGTCGCCGGAGCCGCGGGACTGGCGCATCCGCGACTTCACCGAGGCCATCTTCTACGACCCGCCCGAGGTCCAGTCGGGATCGTGCCTGCGGCCGTTTGTCAGCTCCATGCTGCGGCGGGAGACGCACCCGGCCAACCGGTTCAAGGTGCTGGTGACCCGCCGCGACCGCCCGGTGGCCGCCGCCGGTCTTTTCGCCCCGACGGCCGCGCCGCTGGACGGCAGCGCGACCCTCGAAGTGCTCTGCCATCCAGCCTACGGCGGCGAGCTGTCGTCGTTCCTGGGCGCGGTGCTGGCGGAGGGCCGAGAGGCTGGCGTGCGCACCGTGCGCGCCTATGCCTCGGGCGAAAGCCGCAGCGCCGCGCTGGCCGCGGTGGGCTTCTCTGCCGAGTCCACGCTGTCGCGCCACCTGCGGTGCGGCGACCGCGCCGTCGACGTGACGGTGCTGCGGCGCGATCTGGCATAGGCCTGGCCGAGATGAAGTTTCACAAGGTCGGCGACGAGAAGATCCTGCCGCCCCCCGGCGGGATGGTCACCGTGATGGTGGACTGGTCGGAGGTGGTGATCGCCAACGTCGACGGGGAGTACCACGGCATCCAGGGCGTGTGCGAGCACGCCGGTGGGCCGCTGGGCGCGGGCTATTTGGTCGGCTGCCAACTCACCTGCCCCCTCCACGCCTGGACCTACGACGTGACGGACGGCTGGCTGATCAGGCCCCCGTGGGGCCAGCGCGCGCAGACCTACGAGGTGCGCGTGCGCGACGGCCAGGTCGAGGTAGCGGCGCGGGAAGAGAGCTAGTCGGGCAGAGTGGCGTAGCCCGGATTCCCCCCTCATCCCAACCTTCTCTCACCAGGGGAGAAAGGGCCGGACTCCCGCGGGTGGGTGCCGGTGGCCCGGGCTGCGCGCAGCCTGGGAGTTGCCATTGCGATCGGTCCGGTCCCCTCTCCCCATTGTGGGAGAGGGATAGGGTGAGGGGAACGGCCGGACCCACGCTGCACGCAGCGCGGGCCACCGAAACTTTTTCTTCCGAGCCGCCCCAATTCGTCATTCCGAACCGGAGGCGAGGAATCTAAGGAGCGGGGAGAAGGCGCAACGTCCTTAGATTCCCCACGGCATTCGGAATGACAGGGTGGTGGGCGGGGGACAATGGATTCCGGGCCGAGCGACGACCCGATGACCGGCCTAGGCTCGCGTCAACCGGATTCTGACTGGCAGGCCGTTGAGCGTGGGCTGGGCGTGGGCTGAATCGGACGGGGCCTCGCCGTCGTTGACGGCCAACGCGAGAACCTCACCGGCAATCCACGCCTGGTGCTCGGCGAGCGTCTGCGCCACCTCACCGTCGCCACCGATCCAGAGCCGAATCCGGTCTGAGACTTCGAGGCCCGCGTCGCGGCGGAGGCCCTGGGTGGCGTGCACCAGCTCGCGCGCCAGGCCCTCGCGGGCCAACTCGTCATCGACATCGGTCGCGACCGCCACGATCACGCCGTCCTGCTCGGCGACGCCAAACCCCTCGCGCGGCGTGCGGCGTACGTTGAGGTCCTCGGGGATCAGCGTCTCGACGGCGCCTTCCAGGTCCACCGCCAGCTCGCCGCGTTCATCCAGCTCGCGCACCGCGGCGGCGGCATCCAGGGCTGTCAGCGCGGCGGCGACCTGCTTGACGCGCGGGCCGAAGCGCGGACCCAGCCGCCGGTAGTTGGGCTGGATCTGGAACTCCACCAGCTCGTGCTCGGAGGCCATGCGCTCCAGCGTCTTGACGTTCAACTCGTCGAGGACGTGGGGCTCGAGCGCCTCCACCGCGTCCCAGGCCGCGTCGTCGGGCACCTGGATCAGCGCCGATCGCAGCGGCTGGCGCAGCTTCACGTTGGCGGCGTTGCGCGCGGCCCGCCCGGCGCGCACCACCCGCTGCACCTCGGCCATCGCGGCGTCCAGCCCCGGATCGCGGCGGTCGTCGCGGGCCTGCGGCCAGTCGGTCAGGTGCACGCTCTCCGGGGCGCTCGGGTCCACGCCGCGCACCAGGTTCTGATAGATGTCCTCGGTCCAGAACGGCATCACCGGGGCCAGCAGGCGCACCAGCGTGGTCAGCACCTCGTAGAGCGTCTGGTAGGCGGCGCGCTTGTCGACATCGTCCTCGGACTTCCAGTACCGCCGCCGCCCGCGCCGCACGTACCAGTTCGAGACGTCCTCGATGAAGCGCTGCGCGGCGCGTTGGCCGCGATGCACGTGGAAGGTCTGCAGGGCGTCGGTCATGGTGTCGATGAGCGTTTGCAACCGTGACAGCACCCAGCGGTCGAGATCCGGGCGGTCGGCCAGCGGCACCTCGGGCTGCGTCGGATCGAATTCGTCCAGCCGGGCGTAGGTGACGAAGAACGCGTAGACGTTCCACAGGGTCAGCATGCGCCGCTTGATCTCGCCCGCCGGGCCGTAGCCGAAGTTGATGTTGTAGAGCGGATTCTGGCCGGCGTAGAGCCAGCGCATGACGTCGGCGCCCATGCGCTCGGCGGCTTCGCCGAACTCGATGGCGTTGCCCCAGCTCTTGTGCATGGCGCGGCCGGTCTCGTCGTTGAGCTTCTCGTAGACGAAGACGGACTGATAGGGCGAGCGGTTCTCCAGCGTGACGCTCATGAAGAGCATGGAGTAGAACCACAGCCGAATCTGCTCGCGCATCTCGGTGATGAAGTCGGCGGGGTACCAGCGCTGAAACTCCTCGCTGCCCTCCAGGTAGCCCAGCGTCGAGAACGGCACGATGCCGGCATCCAGCCAGGCATCGCCGACGGCGTCGATGCGGCGCACGGGCGCCTCGCAGCCCTCGCAGCGGATGACCACGTCGTCGATCCAGGGGCGGTGCAGCTCGCGCAGCCCTTCCAGGCCGGAAACCGCCCGCTCCTCCAACTGGGCCTTGGAGCCGATGACGGTCAGGTGACCGCAGGCGCGGCAGGGATAGAACGGCAGCGGCAGGCCCCAATAGCGCCGCCGCGAAATGTTCCAGTCGCCCATGTTGCGCAGCCAGTCGGCCATGCGCGCGCCGGCGTAGTCGGGCACCCAGTGCACCGTGGCGGCAGCGTCCAGCATCGGCTGGCGCACCTCGTCGGCACGGATGAACCACTCGTCGTCCACGCGGAAGACCAGCTCCTCCTGGCAGCGCCAGCAGTGGGGATAGCGGTGCTCGAAGCGGTGCGCCCGATAGAGCAGTCCGCGCCCGCGCAGGTCGTCGATGACGTCGTCCGCCACCTGGCGCGCGTCGCGTCCGGTGAGCCGGTCGTAGCCCTCCACGTAGACGCCGTTTTCGTCGATGGGCACGAGCACCGGCAGGTCGAGCTCCTGGCTCAGGCGGAAGTCGTCCTCACCCGCGCCCGGGGCGATGTGGACGATGCCGGTGCCCTCCTCGGCGCCCACGTCCTTCCAGGGAATGACCCGATGCTCGGTGCCGGCGACGGCGGGCAGATGGTCGAACGGCCCGTCGTAAGTCCAGCCGAGCATGTCGGCGCCCGTGATGCGGCCGACGACCTCGTGCGCGTCGTCGCCGAGGGCTTCCTTCACGGTGGCTTCGGCCAGGAAGTAGCGCGCGCCGTCCGCCATCTCGACCTCGACGTAGGTCAGGTCGGGATCGACCGCGGCGGCGACGTTGGCGGCCAGCGTCCAGGGCGTGGTGGTCCAGACCAGCAGCCAGGCGTTGTCGCGTCCGTGGAGCGGCAGGCGCACGTAGAGCGCGTCGTGCGTGATCTCCTGGTAGGTGTCGATCAGCTCGTGCTGCGAGAGCGCCGTGCCGCAGCGCGCGCACCAGGGCATGGCGCGCTGGGCCACCTCAATCCAGCCGCGCTCGTGACAGCGCCGCAGGAAGCCCCAGATGTGCTCGATGTTGCTGTCGGAGTGGGTGTAGTAGGAGTCGTCCCAGTCCATCCACTGGCCCAGCCGCACCGACTGCGAAGTCTGGATGGCCGAATAGGTGTCGACTCGCTCGCGGCAGGCGTCGGCGAAGGCCTCCAGCCCGAAGGCCTCGATGTCGCGCTTGGTCTCGAAGCCCAGCTCCTTCTCGACCTCGACCTCGAGCCACAGACCCTGGCAGTCGAAGCCGTTCTGATAGCGCTGGTGATAGCCGCGCATGGCGCGGTAGCGCTGGTAGACGTCCTTGTAGGTGCGGCCCCAGGCGTGATGCACGCCCATGGGGTTGTTGGCCGTGATGGGCCCGTCGATGAAGGACCAGCGCGGGCCGTCGGCGTTCTTGGCGCGCAGCTTGTCGAACGCCCCCTGCTCCGCCCAAAAGTCCAGGATGCGGCGCTCCATGGACGGAAAATCCAGCTCATCCGGCAGCGGCTGGAAGGGGGACGTTGCGTCGGGTGGTTTGGCGGCCGAAGTTTTCGAGCTCATGCCGTCATTCCCTTGTCCGACTCCCTCTCCCTTGGGGAGAGGGTTGGGGCGAGGGGGAATGCGTGGAACGATTTCAGCCGCTCCGCCAAAAAGTCCGCCGCCAGTCTTCCCCTCATCCTGTCCTTCTCCCACAAGGGGAGAAGGGACTCGATGGCACGCCCAGTGGGCATGGGCGGCTCGTGTGCAGGCCGATGCCCTAGCCGCTGATGGAGGTCGCCCGCGTCGATCGGTCCGAGTCCGACTCCCTCTCCCTTGGGGAGAGGGCCGGGGTGAGGGGATTGGCCCCATCCGTCACGCCCGCGGAGAGCCTGCCCCCTACTCGATGCGGGGCGGGAATCCGTCCGGGTCCGGCCCCCTCTCCCCTTGCGGGAGAGGGTTGGAGTGAGGGGTCCCAAAAGGCCTCTGTCCGTAATCCCCGCGTCTGAGTGGCTCTCCCCGTGAGAGCGTCCGGGTCCCTTTCCCTTGGGTCCGACCCACCCTCTTTCGGGCCCGGCTCCCTCTCCCTTGGGGAGAGGGCCGGGGTGAGGGGATTGACCCCATCCGTCATTCCCGCCCCATCCGTCATTCCCGCGAAGAGCCCGCCCCGTACTCGATGCGGGGTGGGAATGTGTCCGGGTCCGGCCCCCTCTCCCCTTGCGGGAGAGGGTTGGGGTGAGGGGTTTCCAATCCCCCCGTCCGTCATTCCGGCGAATGCCGGAATCCAGCGATTTCGAAGCCGAATCGTTGTGAAACACGCCGTCAGTCCGCCAGGGCGATTTCGAGACGCCGGTTGATGCGTCCCTTGTTGACCGCGTTGACGATGCGCACCGGCCCAACTTCGGCGGTGTTGGCCACGTGGGTGCCGCCGTCGGCCTGGCGGTCCAGGTCCACGATCTCCACGATACGAATCTGGCGGATGTGCTCCGGGACCAGGTTCACGTGGGTGCGGATCAGGTCCGGAAGCTGGAAGGCCTCCTCGCGAGGCAACTCGTAGACCTTCACCTCGCGCCCGTCGGCCAGCGACTCGTTGAGTTGGTCCTCGATCTCCTGCTTGATCTCGTTGATGCGGATGCCTTCGAGCGAGAAGTCCATGCGGGCCCGTTCGCCGTTATCGGAAATGTTGCTGCCGGTCACGTCGGCGTTCCAGCCGGTCCACACGATGCCCGAGAGCGCGTGCAGCGCCGTGTGCAGGCGCATGAAACGGAAGCGCCGCTCCCAATCGAGGCACGCCGTCACCTGCGTTCCGGGCTCCGGCGGCTCGCCTTCGACCGCGTGGGCGATATCGCCGGCGCGTCGCTGCACGCGGGTCACCGGCCATACCTCGGCACCGGCACGAAGCTCCCCGGTGTCGCCGGGCTGCCCGCCGCCGCGCGGATAGAATGCGGTGCGGTCGAGCACCACGCCGTCGGGGCCGGCCCGCTGGACCACGGCTTCGAAGTTCCGCACGTAGCTGTCGCTGCTGTAGAGATCCTCGGTCGCCATCGTCACCCGCCGTCCCGTCGTGCTCCCTGGCGTGCGGCGCCGCAACAAAAAACCCGTCCCCTCCGGGACGGGCTCATGACCCGCGGTGCCACCCGCGATTGTCCGGCAAACGCCGGACCACTCAACCGCCGCCCACCGTGGTGGACGACCGCGCCGCTAACGGGGCGCTACCCGACCGGGTCTACTAGCTCGCCCGAGCGAGCGTTCGGCCGGCAGCTCGGGAGGGATGTCAGCAGCGGCGGTCCCGCGCCCGGCTCACACCCACCCGGGCTCGCTCGGCGGTCCGATCGCCGCGACGTGTCTCCGTCAACGCCGATGTTTCTTCAGGGGTGAGTGTCCATGGCGATCTGGGGTGGGTCAAGGAAGTGTCATTCGAACGAACGTGAGGAATCTAGAGTCCCGACCTCAGGGTGTTCGGAACGACCGTGGCCCACGCTGCGTGCAGCGTGGGACCGGCGCAGGTCAAGACTCCGAGGCTGCGCGCAGCCTGGGCCACCGGGCAAATGCAACAGCACTCCCTCGTCACCCCGGCGAAAGCCGGGGTCCAGATCCGCCCGGCACGCGCGAGACTCCGCCTGGATTCCGGCCTCCGCCGGAATGACGGACCGGGCCGGAGTGACGGACGGGGTGGGCTGTTGATCGGAGTGTGCCGTGGCCGCCTATAGTTCCAGCACGCGGATAGGCCAGCCGGAAAGACGACACCCCATGCAGCCATTCGAGCTCTCGGCGGAGCATTTGGCCGCGGTGGAGCGGCGGCGGCGGATCGTGGTGCGCTATGACATCACCGGCGATCCCAAGGACTTCGTGGGCGAGCCGCCGCCGCCCGAGCAGCTGGCCAAATGGTGGGACGCGCAGCTGAGCCTGCAGGACATGCCGGGCACGCAGATCGACACGATCATCTGGTGGTCGGAGGGCGGCCTGGAGGCCTCGTTCGAGAGCGATGTGCGACCCGTCGGGGAATGGATCGAGAACTGGGTCGCGGCGGGCGTGGAGATTCCGTCGCTGGCGCTGGAGCAGGCGCGGCGCCGCGGCATCGAGTCCTTCTACCAGCTCGCCATGAACGGCTACGACGTGGGCTGGGACGGGACCAAGATCGTGCCCATGAAGATCCCGGTGAAGGCGGCGCATCCCGAGTGGCTGATGTGGCCCTACGGCCCCGTCGAGGGCGGCTACATGAACTACGCCGAGCCGGGCGTGCGGGACCATATCACCGAGATCGTGCGCGAGGTGGCCTGGCGCTTCGACCACGACGGCATCAACCTCGATTTCGCGCGCTTGGACATCCTCTTTCCGGCGGGGCCGCAGTGGGAGCTGCGCGAGCACCTGAACGACCTGATGCGCACGGTGCGCGCGGTGCTGCTGGAGCGGGAGCGGGTGCGCGGGCGGCCCTATCTGCTGAGCGTGCAGATCCCGCCCGACGTGGTGAGCTGCCACGCCACCGGCATCGACATCGAGACCTGGGTGCGCGAGGGTCTGGTGGACCTGCTGATCCTCGGCTGCCGCACGTTCGACGTGGATGTGCGCGACTTCCGCCGCGTGACGGCGGGATATCCGGTGAAGCTGTTCCCGTGCATCGACGCGCACCATTCCAGCGACGGCTATTTCCACCCGTCGCTGGAGGTGCAGCGCGGCGCGGCGGCCAACTGGCTCCACCAGGGCGCCGACGGCGTGTGCACCTTCAACTATCCCGACCGCACGCCCGAATCAGCCCGGCGCGCCGGGACCTACATCGAATTGATGGACACCGACTACTGGCGCGGGTGCATGCAGGCGCAGCGCGAGCTGGGCGCACCGGAAACGCTGCGCCGCACCGACAAGGTGTTCTTCGCCGAGCGTCGCGGCGGCGGCCACTTCATGATCCCGCCGCCGGAGGACTGGAGCACGCCACGGGAGATGTTCCTCAACACCAACTTGCTGGCGCCGCTGCCGGCCCTGCTGCCGAACATCCCCACCGGCACGCCGCAGCCCAAGGAGGAGTGGCCCGGACCGCCGAACCAGTCGAGCGACTACCGCGACGGCAAGGTGGACACCTTCGTGCGCGTGTGGGTGGGCGACGACGTGAACGCGGAGGCCGAGGCCGTGCGCTCAATCACCGTGCGCGCGGTGCTGTCCGACGAGGACGGGTCGGACGGGGACCGGCTCGACCCGGTGCTCCTGGCGACCAAGTACCGCGATCTCTACAATCGCCCGCCGCTGACCGACGTGGTGGAGCGCATCGAGCTGCGGATCAACAATATCGTGCTGCCGCCGCCGACCGTCGAGGACGGCTGGCTGGTCTTCGAGGCCAGCCCCACGTTCCTGGCGCACGGCGAGAACCTGTTCGGCGTCTGGGTCAACCCGCCGGACGAGGGCTCCGAGCGGCTCACGTTGGAGAAGCTGGAGATTCACGTCGGGTATCGGTAGCCGCGGAACCGGATCGGGCGGGTCTCAATCCGGCCGCTCCCACCCGTCATTCCGAACGAACGTGAGGAATCTAAGGACGCTGTGCGCTCTCCCCGCCCCCTAGATTCCTCGCCTGCGGCGCGGAATGACAGTGAGGGGACGCCTGCGAACCAATGGCGGGGACTCAGCGCGTCGTGCGGTGTCCCTTCTCCCCTAGTGGGAGAAGGACAGGATGAGGGGGACCGCGCGGCGGGTAGCGAGGGAGCGTGTAGGTTCGTTCCAGGCCCTCACCCTCACCCTAGCCCTCTCCCATCAAGGGAGAGGGGACCGGACGGGACGCGAGCAGGCCTCCGTCAGGCCGCCAAGAGCCGCCGGTCGCGGGCGACTTCGCGTCCGCCGAGGTAGACGGCGATCGGGTCCGCCACGCAGCAGATGTTCTCGCCCACGTCGTCCTCGACCACCAGAACGTCGGCGGCCAGTCCCGGCTTCAGCGCGCCGGTGACGTCGCCCAGTCCGATGGTGCTCGCGGGGGCGTAGGTGGTGATGTTGATCGCCTCGACCGGCGAGAGGTCGAGCGTGACCGCCGCCGCAATGACAGTGAGCGCGAACTCGTCGTGCTTGGTGGTCATCACGCCGGCGTCGCTGGAGACGACCAGCGGCGTGCCGCTGGCGCGCATGGCGCGGTGGTAGACGCCGCGCGCGTGCAGCTCCTCGCGGTCCGCCTCGGACATCTCGTCCAGGTGGTCGACCCCGCGCACGTGGTCGCGGCTGCCCGCGCCGACGGTCATGTGCACCGACTGCGTGGCCGGCTGGATGCGGGCGGCGGCCTCGGCGTCGAAACGGAAGGCCCCGTGCTCGCCGGTTTCATCGAGCCACGAGCAGTGCTCCAGGGTGTCCACGCCGGCGTCGATGGCCAGGATGCAGCCGGTGGTGCCCAGCACGTGGGCCGCCACCTGCTTGCGCAGCCGATGGGAGTCGTCCACTAGGGCCTGCAGCTCCGACTCCGAGTACTGCGTCATGCCGGGCGAGGTGCCGGGCGTCATCATGCCGCCGGTGGCCATGACCTTGATGAAGTCCGCCCCGGCCTCGGCCATCGTGCGCACGGCCTCGACGACCTCGTCGCGGTTGTCGGCTCGCAGGCCGCACCAGTGCAGGTGGCCGGCGGTGGTGGTGATCGGCGCGCCGCACACCAGCAGGCGCGGGCCGATGACGTGGCCGTCGTTGATGGCGTCGCGCACGTCCATGTTGAGCGTCAGGTAGCCGCCGGTGTCGCGCATGGTGGTCACGCCGGTGGCTAGCCCTCGCTGGGCGTTGCCGATGGCGGTAGCGATGCGCTCGGCGTCGCTGGCCCCCATGTGGATGCCGCGGGTGGTGGGATGGTCCGGACCGGCGGTGAACTGGAGGTGCACGTGGGCGTCGATGAGGCCCGGGAGCAATGTGGCGTCGCCGTAGTCCACGATCTCGGCGTCAACCGGGTCTCTTCGGCCGGGTGAGCCCACGGCGGCGATGGTTCCGTCGCGAATGGTCACCTCGCCGGGCCGGATGGGCTCGGCGCCGGTGCCGTCAATCAGCGTGGCGGCGCGCAGCACGAGGTCGGGCATGGCGTCAGTCCCTCCTGGCGGCGCAGTGTAGCGGGCGCGGTCGCAGAGGTTGGGGCCGATCACCCTCACCCCAGCCCTCTCCCATCCAGGGAGAGGGGGTCGAGCCCGCCAGCACGAACGCGAGGCCCGTGTGACGGGCGAGGGGAATTGGACCGCGTGGAAGCGGGCTACTGGGTGCGACATTGAGTCCCTTCGCCCCTGGCGGGAGAAGGACAGAGCCTGCCCCGTACTCGATACGGGGATGAGGGGGGCTTCGCGGCGGATCACGGCGAGGCGTCGGTACGCGGTCGAGACTTGACCCTCACCCTCGAATCTCGGTACCGCGATGGCGATCAAACCAGACGCCCCGGGCCTCGATTGTTCGGTCAGCCCACCCGGATGCTGTGGGTGCCTTCCTATCCCGACAGCCGGTCGTAGACCTCCGGATTCACCGTCCGCTCGCACCGGCCGGTGGCCATGAACTCCCGCAGGTTACGCACCGCGCGATCGCCCATGCGGAACATCGACTCGTGGCTGTGCGAGCCGAAGTGCGGCGTCAGAATCGTGCGCGGGGTGTGGAAGAACGGGTGGTCCTCCGGCGGCGGCTCGACGGCGAACACGTCCGAGCCAAGTCCGCCCAGGCGCCCGTCGTGCAGCGCCTCCACCACCGCCGCCTCATCCACCAGCCGCCCGCGGGAGCTGTTAATCAGGAAGGCGCCGGGCTTCATCAGCGCAATCTCCTCGCGCCCAATGATCTCCATCGTCTCGTCGGTCACGGGCGTATGCAGCGTCACGAAGTCGGACTGGCGCAGCAGCTCGGCCAGCGACACGAACGCCCCGTCGATCCCTGCGGCTTCGAGCCGCGCCGGATCCGGATTGGCCGTGTGCGCCAGCACGCGCATACCGAAGCCGTGCTGGCAGATCGTCGCCACGCGGCGTCCGATGTCCCCGAATCCCACGATGCCCACCGTCTTTTCCGCCAGGTCGTTGCCCAGCAGCACGATGCGCTTGGCGAAGCCCTCGGTGCGCACCGAGGCGTCCGCGTCGAAGATGCGGCGGGCGAGGGTCCACATCATGCCCACGGAGTATTCGGCCACCGTCAGCGACATTTCGCCGGGGCCGTTGAGCACCGCCACCCCGGCGTCGGTGGCGGCCGCCAGGTCAATGCTGTCCACCCCGGTACCCACGCGCGAGATGCAGCGCAGCGTGCCGGCGTTGGCCTCCAGCAGCTCGCGCGTCCACGACTCGGTGCCGGCGATCACGGCCACGGCGCCCACCGCCGCCGCCGCCAGCTCCGCGTCGTCGGGGAACGGCGCCTGCCGCACCTCGTAGTCGCGTTCGAGCTCGGCCTGTGGCCCCGGGGGCATGGGAAACGTTTGCAGAACTAGTGTCATCTCAGCCTCGCTGGGCCGGTGCTACGGGTGCGAGATTACGATCTTTTGCAGCACGTCGAAGTGCTCCAGGGCGACGCCGGTGCCGCGGACGGTGCACAGCAGGGGCGTCTCCGCCACGTGCACGGCCACGCCGGTCTCGCGCGCCACCAGCTTGTCCAGGTTGCGCAGCAGCGCCGTGCCGCCGGTCATCACCAGCCCTTTATCGATGATGTCGGCCGCCAGCTCAGGCGGCGTCGCCTCGAGCACGCTGCGAACGCCGCGGATGATCTGCTCCACGGGCTCCGCGATGGCCTCCGTGATCTCGTCCGACGTGATCGTCACGGTGCGCGGCAGGCCCTGCATCTGGTCGCGCCCGCGCACCTCCATGGTTTCCGCGGGTTCCAGCACGATAGCGCTGCCGATGCGCATCTTGATCGATTCCGCCGTGCGGTCGCCGGTCATCAGGTTGTATTTGCGCTTGATGTAGGTGCGAATGGCCTCATCCAGGCGATTGCCGCCGACGCGCAGCGACCCCGAGCAGTCGGCCACGATGTCGTTGAGCGAGATCACCGCGATCTCCGTCGTGCCCCCGCCAAGATTCACCACCATGCTTCCCGAGGCATGGGAGATGGGCACGTTGGCGCCGATCGCCGCCGCCAGGGGCTCCGGGATCAGGTGCACGCGCTTGGCCCCCGCCGCGATGCCCGCGTCCATCACCGCGCGTTGCTCCACCGTGGTCACGCCCGTGGGCACCGCCACCATCACCTCGGGCCGGAAGAGGCGGTGGCGGCCGGCGGCTCGCTCGATGAAGTAGCGCAGCATGGCCGCGGTGACCAGGTAGTCGGCGATCACGCCGTCCTGCAGCGGGCGCATGACGCGCAGGCTGCCGGGCGTGCGCCCCACCATCTCGCGCGCCGCGTGCCCGATGGCTTCGATGCGGCGGTCTTGCACCGACACGGCGACCACCGACGGCTCGTCGATGATCACGCCCTCGCCGACGAGGTAGACCAGCACGTTGGCGGTGCCGAGGTCGACCCCCAGCTGCTGCGAGCTTAGGGATCGGAACATCTAAGCAATCTCCGATGAATCCCCTTCCCCCTTCCAGGGGGAAGGTTGGGATGGGGGTCCGACTCCTTCCCCCTGCAAGGGGGAAGGCTGGGATGGGGGTCAACACCTGGCAGCCCAGGTGCGGCGAGTCGGCCACCCCGCCGGATTGCGGCCCGTGCTGCCATCACCAGGGGTTGTTCAGGCTTTCCCTACGCAACCGTCGCCGTGGCCGCCGGGCGCGGGCGGCGCTCGACCGTGATATCGGCGCCAAGCTCTCGCAAGTCGCCCGGAAGGTCTTGATAGCCGCGCTGGATGATCTCCGCGTCATCGAGCACCGTCGTGCCCTGCGCCACCAGCCCGGCCAAGAGCAGCGCCGCGCCGGCGCGGATGTCGGGCCACAGCTGCATCTCGCAGGCCGTGAGCGGCGTCGGACCGCGGATGCGCGCCGTCGGGCCATCCACCGACACGTCCGCGCCCATGCGCCGGAGCTGCTCCACATAGCCCAGGTTGCCGTCGTAGACGCGCTCGATGATGGAGCTCTCGCCGTGGGCCTGGGTCAGCAGCGTGCCCATCGCCGCCTGGACGTCCGTGGGGAATCCCGGAAACGGAATGCACTGGATGGCGGTGGCGCTGAGCATCGGGCTGCCGATGACGCGCACGGAGCGGTTCGTCTCGTGCAGCGCCACCCCCATGGCAGCAAGCTTGACGAGCACCGGCTGCAGGTGGTCGGGGCGCACGTTCAGCAATTCCACGTCGCCGGCGGTAATGGCCGCCGCCACCGCCATCGTGCTGCCCACGATCCGGTCCGGGATCGCGCGCGCCACCGTGCCGAAGAGCCGCGACTGGCCCTGCACGCCGATCGTGCTCGTGCCCTCGCCGTGAATCTCGGCGCCCATGCTGCGCAGGAAGTGCACCAGCGCGATCACTTCCGGCTCGCGCGACGCGTGCACGATGGTCGTGTAGCCGCTGGCCAGCGTGGCCGCCATCAGCAGGTTTTGCGTGCCGGTGTGGCTCGGGTAGTCCAGGTAGACCTGGCCGCCGACCAGCGGGTCGGCCACCGCCTGGTAGACGCCGCCGCCGAGGGCGATGGAGGCGCCCATGACCTCGAAACCCTCGATGTCCACGTTCACCGGGCGGGTCCCCAGTTGGCAACCGCCCGGCGCGTGGCAGTCCACCCGTCCGAAGCGCGAGAGCAGCGGTCCGGTTACCTGAAACGACGCCCGCATGGCGCGCACTAGGCGGGGATCGGGGCGGGTCGAGTGGACGCCGGCCGCGGTGATGGCGACCGATCGGCGCTCAGTGTCGATCTCCACCTGTGCGCCGAGTCCACGCAGCAGCTCGGCCATGACCATGATGTCGGTGATGAGCGGGATGTCCTCGATGACGCAGGTTTCCTCCGTCAGCAGGCACGCGGCCATCATGGGCAGCACCGCGTTCTTGGCGCCGGGCACGCGATAGGCGCCCTGCAGCGACCGGCCGCCGGTGATTGCGACCCGCGTGGCGGGCGTGGTCGTGGTGGCGTCGGCGAGGGCTGCGGCCACGGGGCCGGCCTTAGCCGCGCCCTGCCCGTTGCGCGGTGCGGATGCGCGCCAGCGCCCGAAGCAGGGCCAGCCGCGCCCGGATCACCGTCGCGTCGTCTCCGCCCACGCGCGCCTCCTCGAGCTCGCGCAGCGCCTCGGCGCGGGCGCGCTCGGCCCGCTCCACGTCGATCTCGTCGGACCGCTCCGAGCCGTCCGCGAGCACCGTCACCGTGTCCTGCATGACCTGGAGGAATCCGCCCAGGATGGTGAGAAAGCGTTCATCGCCGCCGCTGCGATAGCGCAGCGTGCCGGCCTGCAATTGGGTCACCAGCGGGGCGTGGCGCGGCATCAGCCCGAGCTCGCCGTCGATTCCGGGCGCAACGACCATATCGACGTCGTCCTCGCGCAGAACTTCCCGCTCCGGCGAGACGACGGTGAGGGTCAACCCAGCCATCTACGCCTCCTCGTCGAGAATATCAGAGCGTTTCGAGACGACTGTTGCGTTGAGCAACACGTTGATCGGCATCAGGCGACTTCCCGCTCCTCGTCCACGGTCTGATCCCCTCTCCCTTGACGCGAGAGGGTTGGGTTGGGGGTGCATTCCGCTGACCGTCGCGATGGACCGACGCCGCGCCTAGCCTTCGGCGGCGAGCTGTTCGGCCTTCGCCACGGCCTCGTCAATCGTTCCCACCATGTAGAACGCCTGCTCGGGCAATTCGTCATGCTCGCCCGCGAGAATCTCCTCGAACCCGCGGATCGTCTCCTCCACCGGCACGATCACGCCCGGCTGGCCCGTGAAGGCCTCCGCCACGTTCATCGGCTGCGAGAAGAACCGCTCGATCTTGCGCGCGCGCACCACCGTCAGGCGGTCCTCTTCCGAGAGCTCCTCGATACCCAGGATCGCGATGATGTCCTGCAGGTCCTTGAACCGCTGCAGCACCTGCTGCGCGCCGCGCGCCACGTCGTAGTGACGCTCGCCCACGATGCGCGGATCGAGAATCTTCGAGGTGCTCGTCAGCGGGTCCACCGCCGGATAGATGCCGCGCTCCACGATGGAACGCTCCAGCCGGATCGTGGCGTCCAGGTGGGCAAACGTCGTCACCGGCGCCGGGTCCGTGTAGTCGTCCGCGGGCACGTAGATCGCCTCGAGCGAGGTGATCGAGCCCGAGGTAGTCGAGGTGATGCGTTCCTGCAACTCGCCCATCTCGGTGCCCAGCGACGGCTGATAGCCCACCGCCGACGGCATGCGCCCGAGCAGCGCCGATACCTCGGAGCCCGCCTGGGTGAAGCGGAAGATGTTGTCGATGAAGAGCAGCAAGTCGCGCCCTTCCTCGTCGCGGAAGTACTCGGCCAGCGCCAGACCCGCCAGCCCAACCCGCAGGCGCGCCCCGGGCGACTCGTTCATCTGGCCGAACACCATGCAAGCGTTGCCGATGACGCCGGCCTCCGTCATCTCACGGATCAGTTGCGTGCCCTCGCGCGTGCGCTCGCCGACGCCGCAGAACACGGAGTAGCCGCCGTACTGCACGGCGATGTTGTTGATCATCTCCATGATGATCACCGTCTTGCCCACGCCCGCGCCGCCGAACACGCCGGTCTTGCCGCCTCGCGTGAACGGCGCGATGAGGTCGATGACCTTCAGCCCGGTGGCGAAGACCTCCGCCTGCGTCGTCTGCTCGGTCAGCGGCGGCGGCGCCCGGTGAATGGGATACCGCGACTCGGTGACGACCTCGCCCTTGCCGTCGATCGGCTCGCCGGTCACGTCGAACACGCGTCCCAGCGTGGGCGCGCCGACCGGCACCGAGATCGGTCCGCCCAGGTCGGCCACGGGCAGCCCGCGGCTCAGACCTTCGGTCGGGCGCATGGAGACGCACCGCACGCGACCGTCGCCGACGTGCTGCTCGACTTCCAGCACCACGCGGTCGTCGCGGTCCGGAGCCTCGACCTCCAGCGCGTTGTAGAGCGCCGGCAACTCGCCGGCCGGGAACTCGACGTCAATGACGGCCCCGATGATTTGTGCGATGCGTCCGCTCGCCATTCCCAATCCTTCCCTCACGCGCGCTGCGCCAGCGCGTTGGCGCCGGAGGCGATGTCGATGATCTCGCTGGTGATCTTGGCTTGCCGCAGTTTGTTGTAGGTGAGCCCCAGGGCGTCGATGAGCTCGCTGGCGTTTTCCGTCGCCGCGCGCATCGCCACCATGCGCGCGCTGTGTTCGCTGGCGGTTAGCTCGAGCAGCGTTTCGTAGAGCACGGTCTCGATGAATCGCGGCACCAGCGCCTCGAGCACCGTGGCCGGGTCCGGCTCGAAAATCACGTCGGCGTCGCGGGGATCGGTCTCCTCGGGCAGCACGACGGGCAGCAGGCGCAGCGACATCGGCCGCTGCGTCAAGGTGTTCACGAACTCCGGGTACACGATCTGGACCTCGTCGAAGTCGCCCGCCAGGTAACCGTCCATCACGAGCCGCGCGATGGGGAGGATGTCCGCCGACGTCGGCCGGTCCGAAATGTCGGTGAAGGCCGCCTGCATGGGCACCAGCCGCGCCAGCGACGTGCGTCCGCGCCGGCCGATCACGATCACCGACACTTCCGCGCTGGCCCGCGACTCCTCGATGTCTTCCATCGCCTGTCGCACGACGTTGGTGTTAAGCGCGCCGCACAATCCACGGTTCGTCGTCATAACCACGTAGGCCGAGTGCTCCACGGGCCGCGTCTGGAGCATCGGCGGCAGCAGGTCGTCGCCGGTGGCCGCCACGAGTTGCTGCATCAGCCCCAGAACCTCTTGCGCGTAAGGTCGCGCGGCGTCCGCCGCGTCTTGGGCGCGCCGCATGCGCGAGGCCGCCACGAGCTGCATGGCCCGGGTGATCTGCCGCGTGTTCTCGACGCTGCGAATGCGGCGTCGCAGCTCGAGCGGGTTGGCCATCGGCTAGCTGCCGGCCATCGCGGCTCGGCCCGAGAACGTGTTGGTCGTGAAGTCGGCGATCGCCGCGTCAAGCGCAGCCTCGTCCTCGTCGCTCAGCTCGCGCGACTCTCGAATGCGGTCCAACAGCTCCGCCTGCCCCGAGCGCAGGAAGTCGAGCAACTCCTGCTCGAAGCTGTCGACCTGATCGGTCGGCACGGCGTCCACCGCGCCCGAGGTGCCGGCGTGAATGATGCAGACCTGCTCCTCGATCGGCGCCGGCTCGAACTGCTTCTGCTTGAGCAGCTCGGTCAAGCGCGCGCCGCGTTCAAGCTGGTTGCGCGTGGCCCGGTCCAGATCGGAGGCGAACTGCGCAAACGCCGCCACCTCGCGGAACTGCGCGAGGCCCAGCCGCAGCTGGCCGGCCACCTGTTTCATGGCGCGAATCTGCGCGTCGCCGCCCACCCGCGACACGGACAGCCCGGCGTTGATCGCCGGTCGGATGCCGCCGTTGAACAGGTCGGCTTCCAGGTATATCTGGCCGTCGGTAATCGAGATGACGTTGGTGGGGATGTAGGTGCTCACGTCCCCTTCCTGCGTCTCGATGATCGGCAGGGCCGTAAGCGACCCACCGCCCTGGTCGTCGTGCATGCGGGCCGACCGCTCGAGCAGCCGGGAGTGCAGGTAGAACACGTCGCCCGGGTAGGCCTCGCGGCCCGGCGGGCGGCGCAGCACCAGCGACACCTGGCGATAGGCCCAGGCGTGCTTGGTGAGGTCGTCGAAGATCACCAGCGCGTCTTGGCCGCGATCGCGGAAGTATTCGCCCATCGTGCAGGCGGCGAAAGGTGCGATGAACTGCTGGGCGGCCGGCTGGCTGGCGGTGGCGGCCACCACGATGGTGTGCTCCAGCGCGCCGTATTCCTGCAGCAAGGCCACCACCTGCGCCACGGCGCTTTCCTTCTGGCCGATGGCGCAGTAGATGCAGATCAGGTCGCCGCCGCGCTGGTTGATGATCGTGTCCAGGGCGATGGCGGTCTTGCCGATCTGGCGGTCGCCGATGATGAGCTCGCGCTGGCCGCGGCCGATCGGAATCATCGCGTCGATGGCCTTGATGCCCGTCTGCACCGGCGTATCCACGTCCTGGCGCAGCGCCACGCCGGGCGCCACCTTCTCGATCACGTCCGTGGCGCTGGCGGTGATCGGTCCTTTGCCGTCCACCGCCTCACCCAGCGCGTTCACCACGCGGCCGAGCATCTCCGGTCCCACGGGCACCTCGGCCACGCGGCCGGTGGTGCGCACCTCGTCGCCTTCCTGAATCGTCAGGTAGTCGCCGAGGATCACCGCGCCCACGGTGTCTTCTTCCAGGTTGAGCGCCATACCCATCACGCCGCCGGAGAACTCCAGCAGCTCGCCCGCCAGACACTCGGAGATGCCCGTGACCTGCGCGACGCCATCGGCGACCTCGAGCACATTGCCCACGTTGGCCTGCTGAGCGCTGGCCTGAAAGCCCTCGATTTCTCGCCGTAGGGCGTCTGCGATTTCTTGCGGGCTGATAGACATTCGCGTCCCTCGCGCCTAGCGCAACGCTCGGCCCAGCGATTGCAGCCGGGCGCGCACGCTCAAATCCAAAACATTGTCGCCGCGTCGCACCACGAAGCCGCCCAACAGGGCGGGGTCGGTCGTGGTGGTGAGGTGCAGCCGGCGGCCCGGCTGGGCCAGCCGCTGGCGCAACTCTTCCGTCTCGGTCTCCTGCAACGGAGCCGCCGTGGTCACGTGCACGCGGTCCAGGCGGCGCTCGCGGTCGGCGACGCGCAAGAACCCGCGCTCGATCTCCGGCAGCGCGTCAACGTCCCGGCTCGTCACCAGCACGTGCAGCAGTCCGAGGCCGTTCACGCTCACGGATGACCGGGCCACCCGATCAACCAGGTCCAGTCGCTCGGCCAGCGGCGTCCCCGGGTTCTCGAGAAACGTCCGCACGGAGTCGTCGTCCGCGATGGCCCGCAGCGTGCGCAGGTCGCTCTCCCAGTCGTCCCAGGAGTCCTCGCGCTGCGCCGCGGCCACCACCACCTGCACGTAGGTGCGGGCGCGGCGTCGGCGCGCGGCTGCGCCCTGTCTCACCGGGCGCCCCCGTCGACGTCCGCCAGGGCTTCCTGCACCAGGCGGCGGTGCTCGGGGTCGTCGATGGAGCGATCCAGCACGCGGGCCGTGGCGCCCAGCACCAGATCCGCCGTCTCGCGGCGAATCTCCTCGCGGACCTGCGCCCGCGAACGGTCGATCTCCGCGTGGGCTTCATTGCGAAGCCGTTCCGCTTCCTTGCGCGCGCGCTCGACCTCGCGCGTGCGCAGCGCTTCGGCGCTGCGAGCGGCCTCGTCGCGGATCCGCTGGGCCTCGGCCTGGGCGCCGGCGAGCTCGGCCTGAAACTCCGCTCGCTCGCGCTCGACCTGCCCCCGCAGGGACTCCGCCTCCTGCAGGCTCTCGCTGATCCGTTCGCGGCGCCGGCGCAGCATCTGCGTGATCGGCCCGAACAGCAGACGCCGCATCAGATACAAGAAAATCACGAAGCTCACCAGCTGGAAGAGAATGTTCCAGCCGCTGATCCCCAGTGAGTTGATTAACCCGTCCATCAGCGTCGCCTCCGACTACGGTTGCAGCGGTCGCCGTCCTAGCCGAACGCCAGAAGGATGCCGATGATGAACGCGTAGATGCCGATGGCCTCGGCCAAGCCGAGACCCACGATCATCGTATTGCGGATGTCGCCGGCGGCCTCTGGATTGCGACCGATGGCGTTCATGGCCGCCTGCACCCCAAGACCAATTCCCAGGCCCGGCCCGATAGCGCCGATGCCAATTGCCAACCCGGCGCCCAACGGTGCCAGGTTTGCAGCTTGTTCCATGCGTCCAACCCCTCCTCGCGGCGTCTAGTGCGCCTCGTGACCCGACTCAGCCACGGCTTGTCCCGTGAACACCATGCTGAGCATGAAAAAGATTACGGCCTGAACCAGCCCGAACAGTAACTCAAGGACCAGGAACACGACCCCGATCAGCGGGATATGCCCCAGCGCGAATCCCGCCAGGATCGGGCCGTTCAGCACCACCTCCCCGGCAAACAGGTTGCCGAAGAGTCGGAACGACAGCGAAATGACCACGAACAGCTCGATCAGGATAAACACCGGCGCCAGCAGCGCGACCTGGGACATCTCCTTGATGTGGCCCACAGGATTGTGCGCCCGGATGCCGGAGCCATGGATGACGAGGAACGCCAAGATCGCCAGTGCCAGCGTCATGTTGATGTCGGCGGTCGCCGGTCGGAAGATCGGCGCCGCGATCTCGTGCGCCGGGTCGTGCGGGTCCGGAACGACCAGCCAGATGGTGCCGATGCCCGGCAACAGGCTGAACCAGTTGGCGACCAGGATGAAGATAAAGAAGGTGGCCCCGATCGGCAGCAGGCGCTGGGCGTATTTCTTGCCCACCGTCGACTGCACCAGCTCGTCGAGGAACTCGATCACCGCCTCGGCCGCGTTTTGCAGGCCCTCGGGCACCAGCGCCGCCTCAGGATCCTGGCGAATCCGCCGCGACGCCAGCCAGGCCACGACCAGCAGCAGGGCCATGGTGATGAACATCATCAGCATGGAGTTGGTGAAGGTGAAGGGCCCAAAGTGGCCCAGCGGCTCCGCCGCCGCGCTGATGTGAGGGGCAAGGTCGGCGCCTTCCTCGGCGAACCTGACCTCCTGTACCGGAGGTGGGCTGGCGCTCGACATGCGCTAGCGATCCCCGCGCGACAACGCGGACATGATTCGGTAGAAAACGTAGGCCGAGCCGACGAGACCGAGCATCAATCCCACAAGCAAAAAGAGCGGGCTGAGGTCCAACCGCTCATCGAGCCACCGACCCCCGAGGATGCCGACGATGAACATCGCCCCGACCAGCGAGCCGAACTGGAGTGCCAGCGCCGCCGCGCGCAGCAGGCCCATTTCGACTCAGTCCGATCCCAAGGGCTTTGTGAAAACATTCACACCCTCGCGAGCCGGGCGAGTCTAGCAGAGGCGCCCTGCCCCAACAACGCGCGACGCGCCCCTTGCCCCGGCCGTCGCGCCTGCCTAAAGTGCACCCAGCGACCCATCCCGAAACCACCCAAGGACCACCGCGTAATGATAGAGCGGCCAAGATCCTGGCGGGTGTCACGCACCGGACTCGTGGTGCTGCTCACCCTGGCCACGTTGAGTCTCGTGCTCGGCACCTGGCTCTACTCGATCGTCGGGTAAAGCCACCCGCCCGGAATCCGGTGGCCCAGGCTGCGCGCAGCCTGGGAGTTTCAGTCGCGGCCAGTCGGGTCCCCTCTCCCCATCGTTGGAAAGGGTTAGAGCCTGCCCCGGACTTGATCCGGGGGTGAGGGGGACGACCAACCCCGTCCGCGCCGCCTACTCCCCGTCGCCAGCCGCGCCCGATTCTTCGTCGGCTTCAGGCGGCTCGTCGACCCAGCGCCAGATCTCGCCGCCCAGCGCCATCGCGTACACGCTCTGGTCCTCGGCGAAGTCCGGTGACGCAACGACGGTGAGCACCGCCAGGTTGCTCAGACCCTCGTTGATGGGCTGCCACGACGCGCCACTCGTTGCGCTGCGATAGACCCCGGCGCTGGTGGCGGCGAACACACGCTCATCGCCCGGCACCGGGGCCGGCACCACCGCCAGCACGGCTGAGCGCCGGCTCGCCGGGAAGGTGCCGCTCCAGGTATCCGAAATGCGCTCCGCCGGCTTGAACACCTGGCCCGCCGTGGCGAACATCCACCAGCGGTCCTCCGGGGTGAAGGATGCCGGAATCCCCAGGGCAATCCACGGCGTCGCGGAGTCGTGCTCCACGAACCGCTCGAAGGTCGCTCCGCCGTCCCGGCTCAGGTGCACCGCCGCCGTGCGCTCGCCTAGGGTCCCGAAGAACACCGTCTGGTCACTGGCAAAGTCGGGGCCGGTGGCGATGGCCGCGATGGTCTCGCCGTCAAACTCGTAGTCGATCTGCGTCCACGAGTTGCCGTTGTCGCTGCTCTTGTATCCCAGGCCCAGCGGACCGCCCGCGAACACCGTGCGATCGCGGGCATATGTTGAGGACACGCCAACCGCGCGAATCTCCTCGGTGTCGATGCCGCGGTCCATCTCGCGCCACTCATCGCCACCGTCCGTGGTGCGCAGCAGCCCAATGCTGGTCGCGGCAAACACGATGCGGTCGCGCCGGTAGTTCGGCGAAATGGCGAGGCCCGTCACGTCGGCTTCCGCGTAGTCCTCGGTGATCGGCGCCCACGACTCGCCGCCGTCGGTCGACCGGAACACCCCCGTGCCGGTTCCGCCGGCGAACATGGTTCCGTCGCGGGCAAGGGCCGGACTGAGGGCCAGGGTGACCCAGTTCTGGCTCGTGATGCCGTTGTTGGCCGCTTCCCAGGTTTCACCCAGGTCCGTCGACCGATACAGGCCAGTCTCGTAGGTGCCGGCCCAAATAGTCGTCGTGCCGCCGTCGGCCATCACCGACACGCTCAGCACGGCGCCCACCTCGTCGCCGACCGAGCGCAGCGTCCAGGTCTGCCCGGCGTCGCTGCTCACCAGAACGCCGGCGTCGCCGGTCCCGGCCACGGCGAGCTGATCCTCACCGAAGTTCGGGGACATGGCGACGGCGTTGATCGACTGCGAGGCCACGTCCTCGATGGCGTCCCAGCGACGTCCGCCGTCCGTCGAGCGCCAGAGGCCATGCTCCTCGGTGCCGATCACCACCACCCGGGCGTCCTTGAACGCGGGCGACAGCGCCACCGCCTGCACCGTGGCGGTGCCGACGGTCGACTTGCCCAGCTGCGTCCAGGTCCGACCGGCGTCGGTCGAGCGGCACAGCCCCCCGTCCACGATGCCCGCGAAGACCATCTGATCGTTGGTGAAGTTCGGCGAGACCGCGACGGCTTGCACCGACAGCCCGGTGAGCCCGCTGCTGGACGGATTCCAGCTCCGCCCGCCGTTCGTCGACCGGAACACGCCGTCGGCGTCGCTGCCCAGGAAGGCCATGCGGTCCGTGTCGTAGGCCGGGGACAGGCCAATGGCCACCACGTTGGGCATGGTGCTCCAGAAGGCCAGCTGATTCCAGGTGTCGCCGCGGTCGAACGACTTGAAGGCCCCGCCGCCGACCACTCCCAGGAAGACCGTGCCGTCCTCGGTGACGGCCGGCGAGGCGACCAGCGCTTGCACGTAGGGACTGGTGAGGTTGCGGTTGGAAATCCGCCAGGAGTCGCCGCCGTCGTCCGACACGTAGACCCCGGACATCGTCCCGGCAAAGAGCCGCCGCGCGCCCTCGGCCTGATCGGCGCCGGCGATGGCCGTGATCGTGCCGCCGGCGCGGCCGCCGACGCGCTGCCATTCATTGACGCGTGGCGCGTCGTCGCTTGTCGCTGCCATCTACGTCTGTCTCCTCTTCCTCAAGTCCCCGTCCCGCAGGCGTGAGTGTGGACGTTCAGCATCCGGTGGGTAAGGCGTGGTGCGCCGACGCCAAAGTTGACGCCGGCCCCCGATCCAGCGAGCCCCGCCAGTCTACGGGCGCCCGCCGCGCGCAACAATCCTACCCGCCTCACGACCCACCGCCCGGCACGTTCAACTCCTGCCCGACGAAGATGTTGTTCGGGTCGGGAATGTCGTTGGCGGCGATCAGCTCTTCAACGGTGACGCCCAGCGCCACGGCAATAGTGCTCAGCGTTTCGCCGGGCCTCACGATGTAGGTCGCTGGGAGCTCGGTCTCGGCGGGCACTTCCGCCTCCGGCGGCAGGATGAGCACCTGCCCAGCCGGCAGATTGTCGGGGTTGGGGATGTTGTTGATCTCGAGAATCGCGCTCATGCTCACGCCGTAGAAGTCGGCGATCACCGACAGGTACTCGCCCGGCCGGACGGTGTGCGTCTTGGGCGTGGGCGTGGGCGGCGGGGTTGGCGTGGGCGTGGGCGCAACCGTGGGCGTGGGCGTGGGCGAAATCACGACCACCGGCACGGCCGTGGGCACCGGCGTCTCGGGAATCGGCGGCGCGGTGACCATAGACCCGGCGTTCGTCTGCGCGGCGGGCGCTCCGGCGGCGGCGAGCTGGTAGGAGTCTTCCTGCCACGCCAGGATGCGCCAGGCAATGAGCACGGCCGCAGCCAGCAGCGCCACTCGCAAGAGGCGGATCCAGTGCCGGTCCAGCGGCGCCAGCGCATCGGGGCCGGACACCTTGACCCATTCGACGTCGGGCGGCGGCGCGGGTTCTTGCGACATCAGCTACCAGCCAACCGCGACGTAGAGGTCATTGACATTCGTGTGCGTGGGCCCCGTTTCAATCAGGTCGCCCGCGGCTGACAAGAATGCGTGCGAGTCGTTGTCATCCAGGGCGCGAGAGGCGTCGATGCCCGCGGCGCGGGCGCGGGCCACCGTCGCGCCATTGACCAGGCCGCCGGCGGCGCTGGTAGGGCCGTCGGTTCCGTCGGTCGCCAGCGCCATAACCGCCGCGCCCGTCGTGCCCTCCAAGGCGATGGCCGCCGCCAGGGCCATCTCCTGGTTGCGGCCGCCCGTGCCCGCGCCGCGCACGGTCACCGTGGTCTCGCCGCCGAACACCACGCATCCCGGTCGTTCCACCGGCCGCCCGTGGCGGGCGATGTCTCGGGCGGTGCCCGCCAGCGTCAGCGCGAATTCGCGGGCCTCCCCTTCCACCGCCGACGTGACGTGCAGCGCGTCAAATCCTCTCTCACGCGCCGCCTGCACGGCCGCCTCCGCCGCCAGCGCGTTGTCGGCGATGATCACATTGCGCACGTCCGCGAGCCGCGGGTCGCCGGGCTTGGGGCTCTCCTCCTCCGCCCCTGCCGCGCCGCGCTGGAGGTGCTCGCGGATCGGCGCGGGCGCGGTTTCGCGCAAGCCGTGGTCGCGGAGCGCGCGCAGCGCGTCGGCATAGGTCGTCGGGTCCGGCACCGTTGGCCCCGAGGCAATCACATCCAGCGGATTGTCCACGACGTCGCTCAGGATTAGCGCCACCACGCGCGCCGGGTGCGCCGCCGCCGCCAGCCGCCCGCCGTGAATCACCGATAGATGCTTGCGCACGGCGTTGATGGCATTGATCGTCGCGCCGCTGCGCAGCAGTTGATCGGTGAGCTGCTGCAGCGCCTCGAGCGATACGCCCGGCGCCACCGCGGGCGTGAGGCACGATCCACCGCCCGAGATGCAGCACAGCAGCACGTCGCGCGGGCCGGCCTCCCGCGCCAACGCCAGCAGCCGACCCGCCGCGCGCTCACCCCGTTCGTCGGGATAGGGGTGGGACGCCTCCACGATCTCGACGGTGGCCGTCGGCGCCTCGTGGCCGTCTTTGACGATGACGAGCCCGCCGCTGACACGGTCGCCCAGTTGCGCTTCGAGGGCGGCGGCCATTCGGGCGCTCGCCTTACCCGCGCCCACGACCAGCACGCGGTCGATCTCCGCCCACGGCAGGGCCGCGTCGCCGACGTGAAGCGCCTCGGCGTCGGCGTGCACGATCGCCGTCACCGCCGCCGCCGGGTCCACGGCGGCAAGCCCCGCGCGCCCGATCTCCAGCAGCTGCGCGCGCAGCTTAGAATCCAGCGTCCGGCCCCCGGTAAATGCGCGGTGCGGTCGAGTGTACGCACCGACGCGCCACGGGGAACCCATCCAGCGGCAGCGGTGCATACTGAGCATCGGTCCGAGCCGCTCGCGCGTGCAACGGAGGCCGACAGATGGGCGATTGTCGGTACTGCGGAGAGTCGGCGGGCTTCATGCGCCGCCAGCACGGGGCCTGCGCCACGAAGAACGCCCGCGCCACGTCGGCCATCCGCGATCTGTGCGTCCAGGCGGCGCTGCGGGGCGACGACTTGGAGGCGCTGCCCGCCAGGATTCGCGAGACTGCCGACGACGGCTTCATCGACATGTCCGACGCGGCCTTGGCGGACACACTGGCCGACACGTGGGGCGACGCCGTCGAAGCCGCCATGCAAGACCACGTGCTCACGGGCCAGGAACGGCGCGGATTGAGCCGCTATCGCGACCAGTTCAGCCTCAGCCCCAGCCGCCTCGACCGGCGAGGCCATTACGACCTCTTCCGCAAGCTGGCGCTGCTCGACGTCATCGGCGAGCACGGCGTGATCCCACGCTACGACCGGCGCGCGGCGCGGGCGGCGTTTGGCCGCCTGCCGTTCAACCTGATGAAGAGCGAAGCCTTGATCTGGCTGTTCGACGACGTGGGATATCTGCGGCAGGTCACGCGCCGGGAATTCCGCGGGCAGTCCATGGGTGTGAGCGTCCGGGTGGCCAAGGGCGTCTACGTGCGTCCGGGCGCCTTCCGGGGCCGCCCCATCGAGAAGACCGAGATGGAGCGCACCGACCACGGAATCCTGGGAGTCACCACCAAGCACATCTACTTCAAGGGCGGCGACAAGAGCTTTCGCGTTCGGCTGGAGCGAATCGTCTCGTTCGAGCCCTATACGGACGGGCTGGGCATCATGCGGGACACGGCCCGCGCGGTGCCCGAGGCCTTCACCATGGACGGCAATGACGCCTGGTTTGCCATCAACCTCATCGATGCGGTGCTGGACATCGAGGACGTGACGCTGCCCAAGCGCGATTCACCGACGCTGGACGACATCGTGGACGCGGGGCCCGACGACGACGCGGGCCTATTCGTCGCCGGCGCGGGCGTTTCGCTCTAGCGCGGTCGTCCGGTCCGCGCGCCCGTCAGGCCGGCAGCGCGCAGTACGCCAGCCCGATGAGCCCCGGCCCGACGTGCGCCCCCATTACCGGAGTAAAGCCGGTCACGAACAGATCGTCGGGCCGAATGATGCGCTGCACGTGCGCGGCCAACTCGTGCGCCTCGGCTTCGTCCGAGCCGTGGTGCACCGTGATGCCGACATACGTGGCGCGCTGCGCCTCTTTTGACACGTGGTGCACCAGGCCCCGCACCGCCCGGGCGCGCGAGCCGAAGCGCGCCCGCACGCCGATGGTGCCGTCCCCGAAGCGCAGCACGAACGTCGACGGCAGGGCGTCGGCCACGCGCGCCACGATTCCGGGAACCCGTCCGCCGCGGGCGAGGTAGGACAGCGAATCGAGCACCGCGACGATCGCGCTGTGCCCCGCCGCCCGCTCCGCCGTCTCCACGACCTCGCTCGCCGCCGCGCCCCCGGCCGCCGCGCGCGCGGCCAGCAACGCGGGAAAGCCCGCCGCCATGCCCGCGCCGCCGGCTTCGACGATATGGACCGGCAGCCGGTCGGCAATGCGCCGCGCCGCGAGATGGGCCGCCTCCGCCATCGTCGAGATCGGTCGGGGCAGGCACACGCACACCGCCGCGCGAGCCCAAGCCGCCGCCTCGTCCAACACCTGCTCATACTCGCCCGGCGCGATAGTGCTCGTCGTGGGCAATTCGGGGTCGGTGGTCAGGCGCTGCCAGAACTCCGCCTGGGTGATGTCGACGCCGTCGCGCAGCTCCTGGCCGTGCCACACCAAGACCATGGGCGCCACGCCAATGCGCAACCGCTCCACCTCGTCGCGCGGCAGGCAGGCGCTGGAGTCAGTGACGACCGCGACCGGTCGCCGAAAGTCAGCGCTCGTCACGATCGAGAATGAGGCGGCGGACCATTAGCCGAGCCAGGCCCACATCCTCCTCGGTCCGCACCTTGCGATACCCGACGAGGCGGCCCACGACGACCACGCCCACGACCACCCAGGCCGTGACGCCGATGGTGAGCGATTGACCAGTCAGACTCAGCAGCACCGCCGTGGCAAAGAATCCCACCAGGGCGCCGGGCGCCGAATCGCGCAGCAGTGCCCGCCCCAGCACCAGGCCGGCAAACGCCAGGCACATCTGCCAGGCTCCCAGCGCCGCCAGCAGCGCGCCGGCCGGTCCTATCCCCCGGCCCCCACGCCAGCGCAGGGTGATGGGCCAGATGTGCCCGCCCACGGCCGCCACGCCCGCGGCGGCGGACACGTCATAGCTCTCGAAACGCTGCGCGACTGCCACCACCAGCACCGGTTTGAGCGCATCCAGGAACCCAGCCGCCGCGCCCGGCACCGGACCCAACCGCTCGATGGCGGCGGACCCGCTCACGCCCCCGGCCCCTTCGTCCAGCAGATCGTGGCCGCGCAGGCGGGCGGCCAGATACGCGATCGGAATGGATCCGATCAGATAGCCCATCAATACGAGCCAGAAGGCGGTCATGGCACCTGCTCACGCCGAGGCGTCGACGCCGCACCGGCAGGCTCGGAGTCTAGCAGTGTCCCCACTGTTGACCCTACGCGTCGGCGCGGCGGCTAGGCTCGTGCGGCGCTCGTCCAGCAAGTGTTGACCATCGCCGCGCCGCCCTGCCCCGTACTCGAAATGGGGTGAGGGGAACACCCTCCGCCATTCCATATCCGATGATGTGGTGCACGAGCCGCTGTCCTCGGTCGCCATGCCTCTCCCCGACCCCACCGACCACGAACCGATCCCGGGCCCTCGCCTACGCCTGCGGCCCATCACGCCCGACGACCTCCCGGAGCTACTGCGCTGGCTCGGCGATCCGGAGGTCATGGCCTTCTACGGCCGTCCGCCGTCGAGCCTCGCCGAGGCCCGAGGCGAATTCCTCGAACCCTCCAACCTGCCCTGCTGGAGATTCATCATCGAGGCTGACGGCCGCGCCGTCGGCGAAATCCAGTACTACTACTCGTACGCCGAAGTCACCTGGTCCGCCGGGATCGACCTATTCCTCGGCGAACCGGATGCGCGAAACCGCGGCCTCGGCACCGAGGCCATTCGCACCCTGCTGCAGTACCTCTTCGAACGGAAGGGCGTGAGCCGCGTGGTGATCGACCCCGAGCCGTCCAACCACCGCGCCATCCGCGCCTACGAAAAGGCTGGCTTCCGCCTCGACGGCGTCATCCGCCGCCACGCGAAGGTCGACGACCGGTGGGCCGACGCCGCCTTCATGACCATCCTGGACGAGGAGTGGCCCGCCGCCAAGGCCCGCTGGCAGCCGCCCGGCGGTTCCGCGTGAAATCCTGCCGCTCAGCCTGTTACAACTAATCAGCCGTCCGTTCCGGGAGCTACCCAATGCCGACGCACACCTATAGCTGCCGCCAGATCGTGGGCGGCGTTGCCGAGGGCCCGGCGCTCGTGGCCGACACGCGCATTTCGTTTTGGGGCGGCTTCGACCCCGCGTCGGGCGAGATCGTCGAGGTCGGCAACCCCTTCGAGGGCGTCAGCATCGCCGGCAAGGTGCTCGTCTTCCGCTCCACCAAGGGCAGCTCCGGCACCTCGCTCATGCTGCGGCTGGCCAAGATGGCCGGCCACGCGCCGCTGGCGTTCATCAACACCGAGCTCGACGAGCTGAGCACGCTGGCCTGCGTCGCGCTGGGCCTGCCGCTGGTCACCGAGCTCGACGTGGACCCCTTTGTCGCCATGCAGACCGGCGACATCGTGCGCGTGGACGCCGACCGCGGGGTGGTCGAGGTGTCCACCGACCGGCCGTCGGCGCCGCGGGTCGAAGCGGTGTCGAGCGCCCCTTCCCGGACAACCATCGACCTGACGCCCGACCAGCAGGCCATGCTGGACGGCGCTCGCGGCGACTCGCGCGCCGAGCACTTGCGCCTGCTGGTGGAGTGGGGCGAAGCCGTCGGCGCCGAGCGCCTGATCGAAGTGGATAACGTGCTGCCGGGCGGCCTGTTCGTCCCCAACCGCACGCTGGGCGAGTTGCCCTTCGAGCTCATCGAGGGCTATATCAACTACACCAAGGGCTGCCTCATCGACGACGTGGGGGGCGTCACCGCCACGGCCCACGCCAGCTTCATGGACCTGGAGCGCCTGGAGCAGTTCCAGCCCGACTTGCGGCAGGTTCCGGCCCAGCGCGAGCTGCTGGACCTCGGACGCAAGGCCGGCGTCTCGATGACCTGGACCTGCGCACCTTATCTGGTGGGCAACGTGCCCCTCAGCGGCCAGGTCTGCGCCTGGACCGAGTCCCACGCCGTGGTGTTCGTGAACTCGTTCCTGGCCGCCCGCACGACACGCAACGGCAACGAGAGCGCGGCCGCCGCCATGGCCACCGGCTTCGTGCCCGAATTCGGCGTGCTCCAGACCGAGAACCGCCGCGCCGACTTCGTCATTGAGGTCGACGTCGAGCTCACCTCGGATGCCGACTGGGGCTGCCTGGGCTATTTCGCCGGGAAGGCCGGCGGACTGCGCATTCCGGCGTTCACCGGGCTGCGGTCGCCGCGAATCGAGTCGGCCCGCCAACTGTGCGCCGCGCTGGCCACCTCCGGCGGCGCGCCCATGCTGCACATTGTCGGCGTCACCCCCGAGGCGCCCACGCTGGAGGCCGCCCTGCGGGGTCGCGAGCCCGACGAGACGCTGACCTTCGGCGCGGACGAGCTGGCCGCCGTCTACGACTCCCTCACCACGGCCACCGACGACGAGGTCGACCTGGTCTACTTCGGCTGCCCCCACGCGACCTTGCAGGAGGTGGTGGAGCTGGCCAAGGAGCTGCGCGGGAAGAAGGTGCGGGAGGGCGTCACGCTGCTGGTTTCCATGTCCTACGCCATCGAGGCGCAGGCGCGCCGCCTCGGCTACGCCGAGGAGATTGAAGCTGCCGGCGGCCGGGTCATGACCGACAGCTGCCCCAGCAACGCCCTCTGGCGCGAGTCGACGCGCATGGCCACCCCGGCGGTCAAGACCGGCTCCTACGCCCCCAATCTGCTGCAGTGCGAGGTAATCCTGGCCCCGATGCCCGATTGCGTGCGCATCGCCGAAACGGGGCGCTGGTCCCGCTCGGCTGCCGCCCTCGTCTGACCACAGGCGCCGACCGTCATCCGTGGCTACACCTGAACCCCAGCGTCGGCCGCCGGCACCCGACGCCCCCACCGTGCTATTCGACCTCGACGAGACCCTCATGCCGGAAGAGCCCGTGGCCATGCGCTGCATCGTCGACACGGCGAGCATCGCGTCCGGCAGGTACGGCGTCGACGCCATCGAGCTGGCGACTGCCTTGCGCGAAGAGGCACGCGCGCTCTGGCACGCCTCGCCGGTCCATGGGTTCTGCAATCGCGTGGGCATCAGCTCGTGGGAAGCGCTGTGGTCCGAGTTTCCCGGCGACGGCCCCGAGCTGGCCTACGTGCGGTCGTGGCGCGGGACCTACCGGCTCGGCTCGTGGCAAGCGGCGCTGGCACGATTTGATATCCAGGATTCGACCCTCGCGCAGCAACTGGCCGACGCGTTCCCGACCTTGCGCGCTCGGACCCACGAGACGTTTGCGGATGCCGTGCCCTGCCTCGAGCGACTCTCTCGCGAGTGCCGCATCGCCGTCGTCACCAATGGGGTCCGCGACAATCAGCTGCGCAAGCTCGCCGGGGGCGGAATCGATTCCCTGCCGGAGCGAATCTTTGTCTCCAGCGACTTTGGCGCCGGCAAGCCGTCGCCGGCGTTCTTTGGCCACGTGCTGCACACGCTGGGCGTGGCGCCATTCGCGTGCGTGTTCGTGGGCGACAGCGTGACGAACGACATTATCGGCGCCAGCACCTGTGGCATTGCGACCATCTGGGTCAACCGCGACGGGCGGGCCGATCGCCGCACCACGGTCGCGCGCCACAAAGTCGCTACCCTGCGCGACGTGGATGTTGGCCTGATCCGCCGGCTGCTCTCGACCTAGCTGGCCGCTTCCCGGATACTCGTCCCGGTCCTAAAGCTCCTGCGTGGCGCCACCTGTCGCCGGACCCGCCGCGGGTGTCTTTTGTGGCACAATCGTTACGGATGTGACTTGGCGCGCTGCCTTGCGCCGTATACATTGCCTATCCCTCATGGGAATCGCTGAAGCCGTCCGTCAGCTCCGCGAGCAGCGACGGTTGTCAAAGGCCGAGCTCGCTGCGCGCTGCGGGCTCGCACCCTCATATCTTTCGCGGCTCGAGAGCGGCGACTACAAGAGCCCGACCGTGGCCACCCTCGTAGCCATTGCCGGTGGGCTGGACGTGGATCCGCGCGAGCTTTTGGTGCTCGCGGGCTACGTACCCGAGGACTTGGCCCGAACCCGGCGCCACCTCGCGGAAGAGTCGATTGCCCGCGTCGCCGAGTCCGCCATTCGCTCGATCTCGCAAACCGTCAGCGCCTCACTCAGCCCAGGCGCCATCGACGCCGTCAACGGCACGCTGAATGTGGATTCCGCATTACTTGCCGAACGCCTGCGTGACTATCGGCGCACCCAGGGGCTGAACCTGCGCGAGGCGGCCCGCCGCGCCGGCGTGCGTCCCTCCCAGGTGAGCGCTCTGGAAGCCGGCAAGCGTCCGGCGGGCTCCCCCGACGTGGTCGCCGTGCTCCGCGAGGGCTACGGCATGAGCGAGCCGCAGGTCGACGACCTCCTGTTCGAAGTCAGCCTCAGCCACTATCTCGCCGACGATCTCGTGCTCTCGGCCGAGTCGCGCCGCATGACGCTGGAGTTCGTGCGGCTCGCTCGCCTCCGCGACCGCCAGAGCCGCCAAGACCAGGCCCACCGCACGTAGAAGCGCTCGGCTCGCGGCCCTTTCCCCCTGGAACCGGCCCACGAGCTAAACCTTTCGTCATTCCAGCGGAGGCCGGAATCCAGTCCAGTTGAACCTGGATGCTTGGCGGCGGGCGGGTCTGAGACCCGCCCCTACGGGCCTATGCGAAGGTCTCTCGATGGGACAAGGCTAGCGATTGCCCCGTAGTGGAAACGTGGACGGGAGTGAGCGCCTACCGTCGCGGCTGCAACGGTCCGGCCGGCCCTACGCCCCGGCCACCGCCGGCACCACCGCGATCGCCGTCGTCGCGTCGCTGGACAGCCCGTCGGCCGTGGTGAACGTCTTCCACGTATTTCCGTCGAACACCCCCACCCCGCCGTCCGTCGCCACCCACACGCGCCCGTCGGCCGTTTCCGCCAGCGCGTGGGCGCCGTCCGCCGGCAGAGCCGAATTGCCCGTCGTGAAGGTGGTCACCGCCCCGTCGACGACGCGGCTCACGCCACCCGCCGTCGCGACCCACACATCGCCGTTCGTGGCGGCGAGCAGGTCCCGCACTTCCTCGCTCCCAAGCCCCTCGGTCGTCCCCACTTGGACCCAGGTGACGAGATTGGCCGAGTGCACCACGCCCTCGTTGAGCAATCCCAGCCAGAGGCGCCCGCCGCTGTCCACGGTCACCGACGTGACGTTGTTCCGGATCACCTCGGGAATCATCGCGCGGGTGATGAAGCGCTGCCACGTGTCCGTCTGCTGATCGTAAAGGGCCGCACCCTGGCGGGTGGCAAACCACACGCGCCCAATGCTCTCATCCACCACGAAGATGTCGCGCACGTCGAGGTCCGGCAGCTCCGAGTTGTCCGGTCGCATCCGGTCCCACTCCGTCCCCGCCAAAACGCTCACGCCCTGGTCCGGGTGCCCGACGTAGAGCACGTTGCTCGCCCGGCGCCCGGCAATGGCCTGCACGTTGTTCGAGCCCAGGCCCCGGCCGGTGGTGTCCAGCGTGAAGACTTCCCCGTCGCCGTCCCGCCCGACCCGGCTCGCGCCCACCGGCGTGCCGACCCAGATTCGACCGTCGCCGTCCACGTGCAGCGCCTGGATTTGGTCGGCCACGAGGTCGGTGTCCGCAGCCCGGATGTTGTGCCACGAGCCGTCGTAGACCGCCAGCCCCGCGTCCGTCGTGCCCACCACTACCAGCTCGCTGGTGAGGCTCGGCGTGGTCGCCGCCGGCGTAGCGGTGGGAGTCGCCGTTGGCGTGGTCGCCGGCGTGACGGCCCCGGCGGTGGGCGTTGGCGGCGGGGGCGGCGTCAGGTCGACGACTTCAACCTGATACGTCGCGCCGTCGGCGAGCGGCCCCGCCGCGTTGAAGGCCGCGATCCGCTGCCAGGCGTCGTTCGGATAGAGGCGGTTGCGCAAGTCGTCGCCCAGCAGCCGCAGCCGCACGCCGGCCCCGGGGTGATGCTCAAGGATCGCCGCCTGGAAATATTGGCGAATAAAGCCCGGCGTAGCCGCGGGAATGTGCAGCGTGCCGGGCCGGTTCGTGTCGATCCGCGCCTCCGTCTTCGGAAAGCCAAAGGCATCAACGCCGCCGTAGGTCCGGAAGAAGTTCAGAAACCCCGTCCACACGCCGCCCACCGAGAAGTTGGAGACCTTGTGCCCCCACGGCCCGTGATCCTCGCCTGAGTTGTTGTTGCTGGTCCCGGGTTCCACGCCCTGGTCCACGCTGCCGGCGAGGCCGCCGCCGAAGTAGTCCCAGGCCAGCCGCCGTTCCATCACATAGATGCCGCCGAGGTCGGCCCGCGGATGGAAGTCCACCACGCCCCGCTGGTAGTACTGCGTCAGCGCGCCGGACTCCTCCTGAAACACTTCGGAGGTCGGCAGCCCCCAGCGCGTCAAGCCGCCGCTGGACTCGTAGAAGGCCGTGAAGTCGGCGGTGAGCGTTTGTCCGCCAATCGTCACCTCGAGCCGGGGAATGTTGTGGCTCAGCGAAGGGTTCGCGTCATCCGCCACCAGCACGGAGCTGACGACCCGCACCGAGTCGAACCCTGTCGCCGTCTGCGCCAGCAGCCCGACCGGCCCGACGATTCCCAGCGCCAGCAGCGCCGCGAGCAGCAAGGTTCCGCTCAGGCGCATCGGGGTGCTCAAGCTCGCCGGTCGCCCCGTTCGAGGCCCCGGCGTCGAATTCGCGACTCTCCTGCCCTGATCCTGAATCGCTCGCCCGCCTGCTGACACCAGCTTCAGTATAGGCAGCGCCGCCCGACCGTGCCGCGTGACGGAAGTTTCACGTGAACCATCGGGGCCGACCTCTGCCAGTACCACGTCGTGCGCAAGTGGCAGCAGTTCGACCGGGCGCGTTTCGCCGGGCGGCCAGCTCGCCTTGACCGTGCGCAGCGGCAGGGCCTCGGTTTCGAGCGTAGAGAGGTCCAGCCGCTGCGACGCGTGATCAATGTCAAAGCCGACGACCTCGCCCGCTGCATCGAGGTCAACGTTGAGCCCATCCGTGACCTCGCGCGTCGCCACGCCCGGCCCTTCCTTGAACTCGACGTAGAGGCTGTCGGTTTCCGAGTAGTAGTGGAGTCTCATGCGCTGCCGTTTCGGAAACGTCGGTAGCTGCCGTCAGATGCCTCGCGATCGGGCGGCTATTGCCCGGCCAATCGCGCCAAGTCCCCGGCGCGGTTGATCTGCTCCCAGGGAATGTCGTCCAGGTCGTCGCGGCCGAAGTGGCCGTACGCCGCGACCTGGCGGTAGAGCGGGCGCCGCAGGTCCAGGTCGCGGATGATCGCGCCCGGCCGCAGGTCGAAGGTGTCGCGAATGGCCGCCTCGATGCGGTCGTCGGGCGCCGTGCCCGTGCCGTAGGTCTCGATGTTGAGCGACAGCGGCTCGGCCTTGCCGATCACGTAGGCCGCCTGCACCTCGAAGCGCGTCGCCAGCCCGGCGGCGACGACGTTCTTCGCGATCCAGCGCAGCGCGTAGTTCGCCGAGCGGTCCACCTTCGTCGGGTCCTTGCCGGAGAAGGCGCCGCCCCCGTGGCGCGCCATGCCGCCGTAGGTGTCCACGATGATCTTGCGCCCGCTGAGCCCTGCGTCGCCCATCGGCCCGCCCACCACAAACCGCCCGGTGCCGTTGACGATGATTTGTGTGGCGGCGTCGAGCAAGTCGGTAGGGATCGCTTCACGGACCACGGATTCCTCGATGGCGCTCGCGATGTCCTCATTCTCAATGTCGGGATCGTGCTGCGCCGCAATCACGACGCTGTCGACTCGCGCCGGCCGCCCGTGGCGGTATTCCACCGTGACCTGCGACTTGCCGTCGGGCCGCAGCCAATTCAGCGTGCCGTCCTTGCGGACCTGCGCCAGCCGCCGCGCGGCGCGGTGCGCCAGCGCAATCGGCGCCGGCATCAGCTCCGGCGTCTCGTCGCAGGCAAAGCCGTACATCATCCCCTGGTCGCCCGCGCCCAAGGCCTCGACATCGTCGTAGTCGCCGTCCAGGGCCCGCACCTCGAGCGCCTCGTCGACGCCCTGCTTGATGTCGGCCGACTGCTCGTTGAGAGCCACCGTCACGCCGCAGGTTTCGCCGTCGAAGCCAACCTCGGAGGCCGTGTAGCCGATCTCGCACACGGTATCGCGGACGACGCGGCGCACGTCGACGGGGGCCTTGGACGTGATCTCACCGAGCACCAGCACCAGGCCGGTGGTCGTGGCCGCCTCGCACGCCACCCGGCTTTCGGGGTCGCCGGCCAAAAAGGCGTCGAGGACGGCGTCCGACACCTGGTCGCAGAGCTTGTCCGGATGGCCCTCGGTCACCGACTCCGACGTGAACAGCAGGCGCGGCGCCTGCATGAACGTGTTGCTCAAGCTGCTCTCCCCCAATAGCGTGACATGGGTGCCTGTCGTCTGCTCGTCATGTGTCCGCCCGGTGAGGACTCCCCCCTCATCCTGTCCTTACTCCCACCAGGGGAGAAGGGATCAGGCCCGCAGGCGCGCGCTCCGGCCCCCTCTCCCTTGATGGAAGAGGGTTGGGGTGAGGGTGACCCGGCGCATCGTCGCGGCCGCGGGCTGATCGCTTAGGTCCCTTCCTGCCAGCCGGACAGGTAGGCGGCCTGCTCCTCGGTCAGCGTGTCAATGGCCACGCCCATCGCCTCGAGCTTCAGCGTGGCGACCCGGCGGTCGATATCCCCGGACACGTCGTACACGTCGGGCGTCAGGTCGCCGGCGTTGGACGCCAGGTATTCGATCGCCAGCGCCTGGTTGGCAAAGCTCATGTCCATCACGCTGGCCGGGTGCCCCTCGGCAGCCGCCAAGTTGATGAGCCGGCCCTGGGCCAGCAGGAAGATGCGGCGGCCGTCGGCCAGCCGATACTCGTCGACGTAGGGTCGCGCCTCATCGACCTCCACCGCCATGTCTTCCAGCGCCTCGATATTGATCTCGATGTCGAAGTGTCCCGAGTTGGCCAGGATCGCCCCGTCGGGCATGGCCTCGAAGTGGGGGCGGTCGATCACGTGCTTGTCGCCGGTGACGGTCACGAACACGTGTCCCACCGACGCCGCCTCCTGCATCGGCATGACGCGGAACCCTTCCATCAACGCCTCCAGCGCGCGCACGGGGTCAACCTCGGTGACGATCACGTGGGCGCCCATCCCGGCCGCACGGCTGGCCAGGCCGCGCCCGCACCAGCCGTAGCCCCCGACGACGACGTTGCGCCCGGCCAAGAGAATGTTGGTGGCGCGCACCAGGCCGTCGATCGTGGACTGCCCGGTGCCGTAGCGGTTATCGAACATGTGCTTGGTCATGGCCTCGTTCACGGCCACGATGGGGTACTTCAGCACGCCCTGCTCCGCCATGGCCCGCAGACGAATGACGCCGGTGGTGGTCTCCTCGGTGCCGCCGAGCACGTCGCCGATGACGTCCCTGCGGTCCGTGTGCAGGGTCGAGACCAGGTCGGCGCCGTCGTCGATCGTGAGATGCGGGCGCGTATTCAGCACCGATTCGATGTGGTCGTAGTAGACCTCGGAATCTTCGCCATTAATGGCGTAGGTGGCGGCGCCGTACTCCTGGACAAGGGCGGCCGCGACATCGTCTTGCGTGCTCAAAGGGTTGGACCCGCAGAGCGCCACGTCGGCGCCGCCGGCCTGCAGCGTGCGCATCAGGTTGGCGGTTTCGGTCGTGACGTGCTGGCAGGCGCCGATGCGCAGGCCGTCCAGGGGCCGCTCGAGCGCGAAGCGCTCCCGGATGCTCGCCAGCACCGGCATGGACTGATCGGCCCACCGGACGCGGCGGACACCGAGGCCGGCGAGCCTGGCGTCGGCGATCTCGAACGAGCTATCCGATGCGGCCATGCGATTCTCCTTGTCGCGCAGGGTCGCCATCCGGCGCCTAAAACGCAACGAGCTCCTTGAACTCGGCGTAACGGGCCTCAACGTCCTCGCGGGTAACCGCGGCCAGGCGCTCGACGCCGAACGCCTCAACTGTAAACGACGCCGCGACGCTGCCATAAACGATTGCCCGGCGCAGATCTTCGTGCCCCCTCCCCCTAGCACGGGGAGGGTTGGGGTGGGGGTCGGCGTGCCCCCTCCCCCTAGCAGGGGGAGGGCTGGGGTGGGGGGCATCCGGCCCATCCCCCTCTCCCCTTGCGGGAGAGGGTTGGGGTGAGGGGTCCTCCCCTCCGTCATTCCCGCGGAGGTGGGAATCCATCCCACCGTCACTTCCGCGCCCCCCGCCGAAGGCCCTCGCTTCGGCCAAACTTCCCAGCATCGCGCCGGCAAACGCGTCGCCGGCGCCCGTCGGATCCACAACCTCCGGCAACGGATAGCCCGGCGCGGAGAACCACTCGCCGCCGTGCGCCAGCACCGCGCCGTACTCGCCCAGCTTCACGACCACGGCTTGCGGGCCGAGCGCCAAAATAGGCCCGACCGCCTTGGGCACTCGGGACTCGCGGCTGAACATCCGCGCTTCCTGGTCGTTCAGCACCACGAGCGTGCTGCGGCGGAATACCTCGGCCAACTCGGCCGACTGACCGCGAATCCAATGGTCCATCGAGTCGGTGGCCACATACGCCGCCGAGTCAAGCTGCTCCATGACGCTCTGCTGGATACCGGGCTCGATGTTGCCCACGAAGATGTAGTCCGCATTCGTCGCGGGAATGCGCGGGGTGAACTCGGTGACGACGTTCAGCTCCACGAACTCCGTGTCGCGCGTATTGAGGTCCTCGTGATAGCGCCCGCCCCAGCGGAACGTCTCGCCCTCGACGACGTCGAGGCCGGTCAGGTCCACGCCGCGGCCTTCCAGCAGCTGCCGATGGGCTTCCGGAAAGTCCGTGCCCACGACGCTGACCAGCGCGGTTGGCGCGAAGAGCCGCGCCGCCAGGGCGGCATAGGTGCCCGACCCGCCCAGGACCCGAGTGGCCCGTCCCGCCGGCGCCACGATGTCGTCGATGCCGACCGTGCCGACGATCACGACGCTCACAACGGGTCCAACTCTCGTACCCCTTGAGGGGGCGGGCTGGGGTGGGAGGAGCTCCAGTTCGGCCCCGTCTCCCCTTGAGGCAAGGGGCCGGAGTGAGAGGAGCTCCAGTCCGGCTCCCTCTCCCTTGGGGAGAGGGCTGGGGTGAGGGGATTGGTCCCCACCACCCACGCCTGCGGGTCGTTCACAGATACCGCTCCACCAGCAGCGCCACCCGCTCCCGCACGGCGGGGTCGATGGCCTCCGGCGCGGTGATGATGCCCGCGGCGAGCGCCGAGCCGCACTCGCAGTCGCGGGGCTGCCGCACGACCGCCGGAATCGCCGTGCGCACCGCGCACAGCGCCAGCTCGGCATTGGCCATGAGGTTCTGCACCACCATGGCGGCCGTCACCGGCTCCTCGCTTTCGTGCCAGACGTCGTAGTCGGTGACCATCGCCATCACGCCGTAGCAAAGCTCGGCCTCGCGGGCCAGGCGCGCCTCGGGCAGCGCGGTCATGCCGATCACGTCCACGCCCCACGAGCGGTACAACTCGGACTCGGCGCGGGTGGAAAACTGCGGCCCTTCGATGCAGACATAGGCGCCGCCCCAATGGACGTTGCCCCCGGCGCCCCCCACCGCCTCGGCCAGGACGCCCCGGACTCGCGGACACAAGGGGTCGGCCATCCCCACGTGCACGACCAGGCCCGGCTCATCGAAAAACGTGGAGGGCCGCACGCGCGTGCGGTCGATGAGCTGGTCGGGAATCACCACGTCAAGCGGCGGGATGCGCTCGCGCATGCTGCCCACGGCGCTCACGGCCAGCACCCACTCGACGCCCAGCGACTTGAGCGCCCAGATGTTGGCGCGCACGTTGAGGGCGGTGGGCGAAATCCGATGACCGCGGCCATGGCGCGGCAGGAAGGCCACCTCGACCCCGTCGAGCACGCCCACGACCAGGTTGTCGCTCGGAGCGCCGAACGGGGTGTCGATCTCGACCTCGCGGCGCTGCTCCAAGCCGGGCATCTGATAAAAGCCGCTGCCGCCGATGACCCCGACGCGGGCGCGTGGATCGTTTGGCGCCATGGGCTAGCCGGTCCAGGGCCGGACGGTGCAAGCGGCTATGTCGTTTCGATCACCCTCACCCCAACCCTCTCCCATCGAGGGAGAGGGGGCCGAAGGAAGCGGAATCGCCGCGACAGTTCTGCCCCTGCTTACTTTCCACGCAGCGGTTTCGCCCCTTCTCCCCTGGTGGGAGAAGGACGGGATGAGGGGGAAACCTTCGAGTTGCCCACGGTCCGTCACTCCGGCGAAAGGACTGCCCCGTACTCGATACGGGGCCGGAATCCAGACCCGATTCGACCACCTAGTGCGAAATGAACTCCCCGCCACTACGCCACCGCCTCGACCGGGGCCCGCCAGGCGGCCAGCGTGGTTGTATAGGGCGCCCGCGCGATGCCTCGCTCGGTCACGATGGCGCTCACCAGTGCGTTTGGCGTCACGTCGAAGGCCGGATTGGCCACCGGCGCGTCACCCGGGGCCCAGCGCGCCGCACCGTGCCCGCGCACCTCGCCCGCGCCGCGCTCCTCGATGGGGATCTGATCTCCCGTCGCCGTGTCGAAGTCAATGGTGGATATGGGCGCGGCGACGATGAACGGCAGCCCGTGCGCGTGCGCCAGCTGCGCCATGGTGTAGGTGCCGATCTTGTTGGCCACGTCGCCGTTGGCCGCGATGCGGTCGGCGCCCACGACCACGGCGTCGACAGCCCCGCGCTGCATAAAGTGACCCGCCATGCTGTCCGTGATCAGGGTGTAGGGAATGCCCCACTGGTCCAGCTCCCAGGTGGTCAACCGGGCGCCCTGCAGCAGGGGGCGGGTCTCGTTGACCCACACCGAAATCTTCCCTTGGGCGTGGGCGGCCTGGATCACCCCTAACGCCGAGCCGAATCCGGCGCCGGTTGCCAGGGGCCCCGTGTTGCAGTGGTGCAGCACCTGCGCGCCGGGCGCCAGAAGACTCGCGCCGTGGGCCGCCAACTCGACGTGTCGCCGGTCGTTGTCGGCGGCCAACGCGTGCGCCCGCTCGAGCACCGCCCGCGCGCCCGAGACCGAGTCGTCGGCGTGGGGCTCCGCCGCTTCTCGGACGATGCGGGCGGCCCATCCCAGATTCACCGCCGTGGGACGGGTCCCGGCAATGTCCTCGACCACCCGATCCAGATGGTCCGCAAACGGGCCGTCGGTCCCGGCGTCGTAGCTATGTGCTCCCAGGGCCACGCCATAGGCCCCCGCCACCCCGAGCGCCGGCGCGCCGCGAATGGCTAGGGTCCGGATAGCCTCCATGACCTGCGGCACCTCGGTGCAGTGCAGCACCTCGATCTCGTCCGGCAAGCGCCGCTGATCCAGGATGCGCACGGCGCCGTCGCGCCATTCGATCACCGGTGGGACAGCCATGGAGCGCGCAATCCTGGCAACAGCCCGCGAGTATAGCCATCGGGAAACTCCCTCCCCGTTAGCAGGATCCGGCTCCCTCCCCCTAGCAGGGGGAGGGATGGGGTGGGGGTCCCTCCGGGTACGAGCCCGCCCCGCCTCCTCGTACCGCGCGGTCCCCGAACCTAGTCCAACCCGCGCCTCTTCCGGGCGGCCTCGTACACCTCCAGGCCAATTTCCCCGCGGGCGAACCGCGCTTCGATGGACTGAAAGGCGTCCACCGGCGCGGCCATGGACGGCGCGAGGTCGGGGCTGGGCTCGGCCGCGCGGGCCTCGGCCAGCTGCTGCCGCGCCGCTGCTTGCGATGGGGCGTCCGCCGGTCCTTCGACGTACTCGTCGCTCTCCGAGGCGTCAGCCGTCGCCGGCTGCGGGTCGGCGGGCGACGGCGCGAGCTTGTCCTTGAGCCATCGGCCAACCTCGGCCGGGTCGGCGTCGGCCACCCAGGCCGTGACTTCATCGTCCGTGGCCGCGGCGCCCGTCTGCGAGCGCAGGCGCTCCCGATGGACCTCGCGGTCCTTCTTCGACTGCCAGCGACGCTCGATCGCATCGACGCGGGCGGCAACCTCGCGGTCGACCGCGGCCTCGAAGTCCTGCGGCGTCTCGTTGGCGGTCTCTTGGGCGGCGGTTGGTTCGCCGGTGTGCTCGGTCATGGAATCTCCTTCAGGCGGCAACTTCGGCGCGGACGGCATAGCCCGCGGCCGACAGGGCGGAATCAAGCTGACGCTCCGGGTCGAGCTCGTCGGCAAGGGTGATGGCGTGACCCAGGCGCGCGGCAAACATCAGCGCGTCGGTGGTGCGCGCGGCGTAGGCGTCGTGAAGGCGCGCGACCCAGCGGGACAGCTCGCCGGCCAGCGCCGGCGGCGCTCCTCGCACCAGCGTCTGCCAGTCCGCGTCCAGGGCCTGGACGTCGGCGCCCGACGCCAGTCGACCGGCGCGCTGATAGCCCTCGCTGACCATCAGCGTGAGCAGGTCGTCGTGCGTGGCGACCCGGCAATGGTCCCACTGCGCGTCGCCGGTCGGCCCGGGATGCGGACAGGTCGCGGCCAAGCAGCCGGCGGACCATTGGCTGCCCGGCGACCCGCAACGCGGGCAGTGCCAGTGGCCTTGCAGCAGCAGTCCGCGCGCCAGCGCCTCGTCGTCGAACGCCTGGCTGATGTAGCGGCGGATACCCGGGGCCGCCCGCGCATCGGTCACCGCGCCCAGCACCTGGCCCACCCAGGCGTGTTCGAAGCGCTCGAACTCCTCGAGGCCGAGCCCTTCGCGGGTTTGCTCCATCGCCGCGCGCAGCGCCCGCGTCGGCACGGCGTAGCGGGCCTTATCGGCATGCCCCTGGGACTGGGCGGTGATGACGGCCGCGGCGCCGTCGATCTGCACATCAAGCACGCGTCCTCCTTTGCGGGTGGCGCCGAGCCTTGGGGCGGCCCATAGCCACATCCGGCGTTGTACACGCCAAGAGTACGCCGCGTGTCGCCGCGTGTCAACCATTCGCGTACAATGCCGCCATGGCAGGCGCAGAGGCTGGGCTGCGGTTCCCCGAGGCATTGCGCCGCGCCCGCTTGGCGCGCGGGCTCTCCTATCGAGCGCTGGCGGCGTGCTGCGGGCTGTCCCACTCGTTCCTGAGCCATATCGAGAAGGGCGAGCGCCGCCCGCCGCGCATGGCGCGCGTGATGGCGATTGCCGCGGCCCTCGACACCGTGACCCCGGCCTTCCTGCTCGCCGCGCTGGCGGACCGCGTGGGAACCGAGGCGACGCAGCTGGTCATTCATCTGGCGCAGACCGCGTCCGGCGGCGACCCGCTGCCCGGCGCGCTAACCGAGATCGGCGGCGCGGACGCGATCGAGGCGCTGGCCACGGCGGCCTCCCAACCGGACGGCGAGGCCCAGCTGCGCCGGGCCCTGTCCTTCGTGGACCTGCAGTTCGACGCCGACGTGCTGCGCGTGGGCTTCGGCGACGCCGCGAACCCCGTGGTCCTGAGCGTGGTAGGCCCGGCGGATCCAGCCGCGGGATCCGAGTGCTCCGACTAGCCCGGTCTCGACTCTTGGCCCGCTCGCACCACGACCTCTCCCTCCCATGACCACCGACCAGCCCCAGTCGTCGCCCCCGTGCTGCGCCCCGCGGCCTTCACCTCTTGCGGCGAGTCCGGCCCCCTCTCCCCATGCGGGAGAGGGTTGGGGCGAGGGGGAACCCGGCGCCGCGCAGCGGCCGCCACCTCCTCGTTATTCCGGCGAAGAGCCGGCCCCGCACTCGATGCGGGGCCGGAGCCCAGGTCCGCCCGTTCCCGGCGCCGCTTCCCACGGGGCACCTCCGGCCCCCTCTCCCCTTGCGGGAGAGGGTCGGGGTGAGGGGAAGTCCGGCGCCGCGCCCCCGGACGACACCGTCCGCCTGCCCGGCGGATCGTTCCTGATGGGCTCCAACGACCCCGCCGGTTTTCCCGAAGATGGCGAAGGCCCAGTGCGCCGGGTGTCGGTGAGCGCCTTTCGCGTGGGCGCTTGCGCCGTGACCAACGCCCACTTCGCCGCCTTCGTCGACGCGACGAAGTACGCCACCGACGCCGAGCGCTTCGGCTGGTCCTTCGTCTTCCAGCTGCTCGTGTCCGAGGACGTCCAGCGGCGGCACCCCCAGCGCCCCGAGGCCACGCCCTGGTGGGTGCCGGTGACCGGCGCCACCTGGCGCCACCCCGAAGGCCCCGAGAGCTCGCTCGACGGGCGGCAAAACCACCCCGTAGTGCATGTGTCCTGGAACGACGCCGCCGCTTTCGCCGCCTGGGCGGGCGCGCGCCTGCCGACCGAGGCCGAGTGGGAATACGCGGCGCGCGGCGGCCTGGAACAGCGGCGCTATCCCTGGGGCGACACGCTCACACCCCGCCGGCAGCACCGCTGCAACATCTGGCAGGGCGAGTTTCCGCGGCGAAACACGCTCGGCGACGGATATCTCGGAACCGCGCCGGTGGACGCATTCCCGCCGAACGGCTACGGCCTGTTCAACGCCGCCGGCAACGTGTGGGAGTGGTGCGGCGACTGGTTCCACCCCACGTTTCAGGTCCAGGGCCCGCGCGAGAACCCCGCAGGCCCGCCCGCCGGCACCGCGCGGGTGCTGCGCGGCGGCTCCTATCTGTGCCACCGCTCCTATTGCAACCGCTATCGCGTCGCCGCGCGCAGCGCCAACACGCCCGACAGTTCGGCTGGGAACGTCGGCTTCCGCTGCGTCTGGCCGTCGTGACGTCAAAGGAGCCGCTGGCCTTGGGCCGGATCGTCATCCTTAACGGCGCCCCGCGGTCCGGGAAATCCAGCATTGCCGCCGTGGTCCAGGACACCTTCGACGGACCGTGGATGAATCTGGGCGTGGATGCCCACATGTCGGGCGTCATGCCGCAGCGCTATTCGCCGGGGCTCGGGCTGCGGCCCGGCGGGGAGCGCCCGGACCTCGAGCCGCTCGTCGTGCAGTTCTACGCCGCGCTCTACGAGTCCATCGCCGCCCATAGCCGTCTGGGGCTGAACGTCGTATCGGACTTCGGCCACCACGACGGCTTCGCCGTGCCGCGCGGAATCCTGGCCGAATGCGCCCGCCGGCTGCACGGCCTGCCAGCCCTGCTGGTCGGCGTGCGTTGCCCCATTGACGTCATCCTGGAGCGCCGTCGCTCGACCGGCTGGGGCGAGAGCCGATCGGCCGGATTCTCCGAGTCCGGCGCGGAACGCTGGCAGCGCGAAGTCCACCAGCCGGGCATCTACGACCTCGAAGTCGACACTGCCGTCATGAGCCCGGCAGAGTGCGCCCAGTCCATCCGTGATCGGCTGGACACCGGTCCGCCGCCCGCGGCCGTGCAGCGGCTTGCCGCCATGTCTTCGGGGCCGCCGTGAGCCCGGCGGGCGATGCGATGCTTGTGGAGAGTTTGGGAATCACGGCGAAGCAGGGGGAACGCGGCTATGACGGCTGAGGCAAACGGCGGGCTGGCGGGCCAGACGGCGATCGTTACTGGAGGGAATCGCGGCATCGGCAAGGGCATCGCGCGCGCATTCGCGATGGCCGGCGCCGACGTGCTGATCACGGCGCGCGACGCGGAGTTGCTCGCGGCCACCGTCGCCGAGCTGGAGGCCTACGGCGGAGTGGTGGTGGGCGTCCCGTCCGATGTGCAGGTCGAAGCGGATGTCGAGCGGGTCTTCGCCGAAGCCGCCGCTCGTTTCCAGCGGTTGGACGTCCTCGTCAACAACGCGGGGCTTTCGCTGCCGGCGCCGCTGCACGAGCACCCGCTCGACACTTGGCAAACGGTCATCGGGACCAATCTCACCGGCGCCTTCCTCTGCACGCGGGCGGCCATGCGCCTGATGCGCCCGCAGGGCCGCGGCCGCATCATCAACATCGCCAGCATTTCGGCGCAGCGGGTGCGGCCCGAGTCCGCTGCCTACAGCGCCAGCAAGTTCGGCCTCTGGGGCCTCACCCAGGTCACGTCGCTCGAGGGCCGCGATCACGGCATCTCCGCCTGCTGCATCAACCCGGGCAATACGCGGGTGGAGCGGCGGGAAGAGATCGAAACCGAAGAGAACCGCGAGCCGATGATGGGCGTGGAGTCCGTGGCCCAGGTCGCGGTGACCATGGCGTCGCTGCCGCCGCACGTTCAGCTGCTGGAGGCCACGGTGCTGCCGCTCCAGCAACCGTTCATCGGCAGGGGCTAACGCCGAATCGCCGTCCCGGATCAGTTTTTTCCCCTCGCCCTAGCAGGGGGAGGGCTGGGGAGGGGGTCCTCCGAGGCTCGGGCTCAGGCCATCGGCCGTGGCCGCAAGCGTCTCCGTCCTAGAGGAAGGCCATCCGGCAGCGATTCTCTAGATCACCAGCGACGTCACGACCAACCCAACGATCAGCACCGCCAGGATGGTCAGGCTCGACGCCAGGTCGCGGCGCAGGAACGGCAGCCCAGGCAGGTCCGTCGTCTCGCCACGAGGTGGTCGTGCGACAACCTCCACCGGCGCGTCGTCGGCTGTCGCCGGGATCACGGTCGCCGGTATTCGACGCACGGGGTCCCGCCGGCGGCGGCGTGTCGAGCGTCGCCGCGAGCCCACGCGCCCTACTCCCGCCCTGCCGATACAGCAGGTGCCCGCTTCACCTTCGGAGACGGCGCGCAATGTTTCACGTGAAACATCCTAGGCCACCGTCAGCCGGTCGATGAGCTGCGCCAACTCTTCCTCGCTGTAGTACTCCAGGACGATTCGGCCCCGCCGCTCGCCGCCGCGCAGCCGCACCCGCGTGCCCAGGTTCCGCTGGATCCGTTCCAGCACACTGCCGACTTCCCGGTTCCACGCGATCTCCGCTTCCGTCGGGCTCCTGCTCGCCCGCGACGGTTGCGACCGGCCTTCCCCAGCCGCCGCCCAGCGCTCCGCCTCCCGGACCGATAGGCCCTGTTCCTTGATCGCCGCGAGCAGGCGGCTGCGCGCCGACACATCCGACACGCTCAGAAGCGCCCGGGCGTGACCTTCGCTAATCTCGCTCGCACGCAACGCGTTCAGCGACGCTTCATCCAGGTTGAGGAGTCGCAGGGCATTCGCCACCGACGGTCGGCTCACGCCCAACGCCTCCGCCACCCCTTCCTGCGTCAACCCAAACTCCTCCAGCAATACCCGGTAGGCCTGCGACCGATCCAGCGGATCCAGGTCCGTCCGCTGCAGATTCTCCACCAACGCCAGCTCCAACTGCTGGCGGCCGTCCACCGTCACAATCGTCGCCGGCACCTCACTCAGGCCCGCCAGCCGTGCTGCCCGCCACCGGCGCTCGCCCGCCACCAGGTAGTAACGACCTGGGTGATCGTCCCGCGCACTCACCATCACGGGCTGCAGCACCCCGTGCCGCCGGATCGACTCCGCCAGCCCCTCAAGCTCGCCCTCGCCGATCCCCTGGCGCGGCTGTCGCGGGTTCGCCTCAATGCTGCTCACCGGCACCGACCGCCGCGCCCCCAGCGTGTCGGCGAAGACGTTCTCCAGTCCCCGGCCAAGCGCCCGTCTAGACGCCACGCCGCTCCACCTCGACCGCCAACGCCTGATAGGCGGCTGCCGCGGCTCCTCTCGGATCGTGCTCGAAGATCGTTCGGCGGAACCCCGGCGACTCCGCGAGCCGGACGCTCCGGGGAATCACGGCCTCCGCCACCTGCTCGCCAAAATGCCCCTGCACCTCCCGCGCGACCTCCCACGCCAGATTATTGCGGCGGTCGAACATTGTCAGCAGATACCGCATTCGCGGTGGCTCGGCGCGCATTCGACCCACGCCTCCCAGCGCCTCCATCAAACTGGCCAGTCCCTCTAGCGCCAGGTATTCGCACTGCACCGGCACGATCACCTCGTCGCAGGTCAGCAGCGCGAGCAGCGTGGCGCCCTCTAGCGACGGCGGACAGTCGATGATGACGTACGCGTAGGCCTTGATCGCCGCTTCCAGGGCGCGCCGCATCACGTTCGGATCGGCGAGGACATACTCGGCCATGCGCGGGTCCCCGGGCATGAGCATGAGGCCGCGGCGGCCAGTCGTCACCGTCGCGCTTTCGACCGCCGCCCCCTCGAGGAGCACGTCGGCGATCGTCGACGACGCCAGCTCTTCACCGAGCAGTCGACTGGTGCTGCCCTGGGCGTCAAAGTCGATCAGCAGCACGCGGTGCTCCCGCACGGCAAGCGCCGCCGCAAGATTCACCGCCGTGGTGGTCTTGCCTACCCCGCCCTTCTGATTGGCGATCGCGCAAATGCTGGCTGTCAATCCACAGACGTCTTCCGCTAGGAGTTTCCTGATCTATACCAATTCTCGGAGTAGTAGGCGTAGGCAGGGGAAAGCCGTGGATTACGCCGGCGGGCCTGCCGGCGACTCGAAGCGACCTGGCCGCTGACTCGAATTTCATGGGAGTGGACGATTTGTGGGCGAGCGTGGACGGCCACGAGCGACCGTGACGAGCCGGCGCGACCGAGGCGAAGTATCAACAGTGACCAGGGGTTATCCACAGGGAGGCCTTGGTTTTCCACACACCGGGTGGTGAAAAGGAAGCCAGGCAGCCCCACCCTTGTGAATGGCGGTAGACGGGGATGCGCGGCAATGTCGAGTAAGTGGGGAGTCTTTCTTGGAAGCGTCCCACCGCATATGTCGGGGGCAGATCGGCTAGGCGATGTCCGCGAGCTGGGCGCGAATGGTCTCGATATCGTTCTTGAGACGGTCGTCCAGTTGAATGAGCCGCTCGATCTTGCGGCAGCCGTGAAGGGCGGTGGTGTGATCGCGGCCGCCGAGGGTTCGCCCAATCTCCGGCAGCGACAGGGACGAGTCGTTGCGAAGCAGATACATCGCCACCTGGCGCGCGTGGGCGGTTGGGGCGTCCCGCCGGGACCCGGAGAGATCCTCGAGCGGCACGGCAAAGTGCGCTGCGGTGCGGTCGAGCACGTGGCGTGCGGCGATCGGGCGTGGGTGCGACGCGGCGCCCAGACCGTCGAGAGCGCGAGCCGCCGTATCCGGCGTCAGCGGCAGCCCGCTCAACTCGGCATAAATCAGGGTGCGACGCAGGGCGCCTTCGAGCTCACGCATGTTCCGGCGGACGCGGTGCGCCAGGAAGTCCGCCACCTCGGATGGCAGCCGGGCGCCCTCGCTCGCGGCGATGGTCTCCAGGATCGCCCGCCGGAGATCGAGGTCCGGCGCCTGCAAATCGGCGACCAGCCCGGACTCGAAGCGGCTGCGCAGGCGCGCGAAGAGACGGGGAATCTCCGACGGCGGCTGGTCGCTGCTGAGCACGATCTGGCGGCCCTGGGAATACAGGGCGTTGAACGTATGGAAGACCTCCTCCTGTGAGGTTTCCGTCCGCGACAGGAACTCGACGTCGTCGATCAGCAGGACGTCGACCGAGCGATAGCGCTCGCGAAAGCGGCGCGCGCGGGCACCGCGATCCTCGGTGCGGATCGAGTGCAGCAGGTCGTTGGTAAACGTCTCGCACGGGACGTAGAGCACCCGGGCGTCGGGGTCGCGGGCCGCGATGGCATGGCCGATCGCATGCAGCAGATGGGTCTTGCCCAAGCCCACGCCGCTGTAGAGGAATAGCGGGTTGTACACGTGGCCCGGCGCCTCGCAGACGCGCAAGGCCGCGGCGTGGGCGAGCCTGTTGGCCGTGCCGACGACAAAGCGCTCGAAGGTCAGCCGCGGGTGCAGCCCCACCGATGGCCTCGGCGCAGAAATCTTGGGCGCGGGGTCGGCAAGTGCGGGCGACGTGACGGGAGTCGCGGCCGGGCTGACAACAATAGTAACGGCCACGTCACGCCCGGAAGCTTTCGACGCCGCCCGCGTCACAACATCGCGGTAGCGGCGGTCGACGATCTCTTTGGCGAAGACGGTCGGAACGCCGACCACGAACTCGCCGTCGCTCGACTCCACCAAGCGGGCGCCCTGAAACCAAGCGAGATACTCGGCCTTGGGCACCTCGACCTGTAGCACGCCGAGCGCGGCTTCCCACGTGCGATTGGGGAGGACTTCGGCCAACGGCGTGACGGCTCCTAGGGCATGACGGGAGGCTATAGGGTAGCCGTAGCCGTGGGGGGGTCGCAACAGCGCTCCAAACCTGTTAGCGCCGAAAATGTCCAAAGTCACGGCAAAGATTCTTAAGGCACGCCGCAGCGGTCACGCCGGGCGATACAACGGTGCGAAGCTCCCCGCGGCGACGACGACTCCTGGAACTGCGCACGAACCGAGAGGGCGGCCGCTCACGCGCCTGAGCCTGCCGGAGAAATGGGGCGCGCCAACGGGTGTGGCAAGTTCGCCCACGCCGCCGGCGACGGACCAGAGGCGACCCGGCCGCCGCTTAATGGCGCCGCGACCTGAGACACCGAACCGTTACAGAAGTATGGAACGACGATGCACGGCTCCGGTGGGACGAGGTGGATTGCCCCGAAACCAAGGCGATCCCCAGGGTTGCTGGGAGCTTGAAGGACTGCTGGTGCCCGGCAGCGGGCCCGTCGACCCGTCGGTGAGCTTGAGCACGCCGGCGCTGACGACTGCGGCCGGCAGGGCCACGCCCGAGCAACCGTGACCCGGGGCGACTGCGTGCTCGGCTCACCGATCGCAGCGAGTGAAGCCGGAGGGCGGCGATATACTTGGGGCGACGCGGTCCGCGGCGAGGAAAGGTGGTCGACGATGCGGGTGATCACGGGCTTGCTGGCGGGTATTGGGTTTTTGGTGGTGCTGCTGTTCCTGGCGGCCATCGGCCTCTTCGCGTATGACGAGCTGAGACGCCGCGTGGCCGGCGACGATGGTGGCGAACCCGAGGCTGCTGCGGAGGCGCCGGCAGGCTGAGAAGCGCCTACGCGCCGAGGAGCCCGAGCCATTCGATGCCCAGGGCCCCGGCGAAGGCGAAGCCGATGTTCTTGATCGCGCGCCCCGGCCACGAGGCGGCGATGAACTTGACCACGCCAAACCGGCTGGCGCCCGCAATCATTCCCGCCACGTCGAACACGGGGTTTGGGATCATCGCCAGGACGAACAGCGTCGCCACCCCGTGCCGATCCATCCAGCGCTTGATTGCCGCATAGCCCCGCACGTTCTGCACCACCCCGCGCCCGCTCCAGCCGATGTAGTAGCCCGAGAGCTCGCCGATGGTCTGGCCGGTAGCGGCCACAAGGCCCACCAGCCACGGATTGAGGGCGGCGCCGAAGGCGGCCACGCTCACCGCGCCGGGCGCGGGCAGGATGACCGTGGCCGCGGCGACGATGGTGATGACGAAGACCGCAAGGTACCCCAGCCCGGCGAAGCGCTCCTGCACCTGCTCGCTGTAGATCACGGCCAGCACCGCGATGGCGAACACCGCCGCTAATCCCAGGATCTGGGCCGCCCGCCGCAGCCACGTACGGGCGCCGGGCGAGCTAGCGGTCACGGAGCGACGAGTGGGGAGGGCTGCCGAGCGGGCGACCTGCGAACCGCGGATGCCGGGCCAGGGGATTGGTAGGGGCGGGTGTCAAACCCGCCCGTGCCGCGCCGGCGCCTCGCGGAGCTGTGGGGACACTCGCGCATCCCTCTGTCATTCCCGCGAGGGCGGGAATCCACCCCCCACTCACTTCGCGGTCGCGCATGGCCTCCGCACCGGTCGTCACGGCGAGACCGGATCGAGGTGGTATTCGATCAGGGTGGGGCCCGGTCGGTCAAGCGCGCGGGCGACCGCCTGCGCCAGCGCGTCGGGGCGGTCCACCGCCTCGGCGTTTGCCCCATAGGCCCGACCCAGGGCCACGAAGTCCGGATTCTGCAGCCGCACGTCGACGCTGCGGCCGCCGAAGATGTTTCGAAAGTGCCCGTCGATGGCGCCGTAGGACTGGTCGTTGAACACCACCGCCACCACCGGCACGGTCTCGCGCATGGCCGTGTTCAGCTCTTCCGAGGTGAACAGGAAGCCGCCGTCGCCGCTCAGCGAAACCACGGGCCGCTCGGGGCAGGCGATCTGCGCGCCGATCGCGGCGGGCAGGCTGAAGCCCAACGTGCCGAAGTAGATGGGAAACATATAGGCGCGGGGCACGTCGACCGGGAACAGCGTCGCCGCGTGGTAGCTGGTGAGCGTCATGTCGTTGACCAGCACCGCATCGGCGGGCAGCACCTCCCGCAGCGCGCCCAGGATGGCCGCCGACCGCGGATCGTCCAGGGCGTCCTGCGGCAGGCGGCGCAGCTCGTCCACTTGAGCTTCCAGGCCGTCGTCGATCGGCGGCGCTTGGTCGGGCAGCGCTTCCAGCAGTTCGCTGAGCGCCGTGGCGGCGTCGGCGTGCAGCGCCACGCTGACGGGGTGCCAGCGCCCCAGCGCGTCGGCGTCGCGGTCGATCTGGATCACCGTGTGCGCCAGAGGCATGCGCCCGTCCTCGGTCATGCGCGCCCCAAGGCGGCAACCGACGACAAGGACGAGATCCCGCGTGCGTAGGAACTCGTAGAGACTCTCGTCGCGGCGGTTCTTGCACCCGAGGGCCAGCGGATGCGACTCCGGAATCGCGCCCTTGCCGGTCTGCGCCGTCAAGACCGGGGCGTGCAGGCACTCGGCCAGAGCGGCGGCCTCAGGCCCCGCGTCCATGGCGCCGCTGCCCAGGAAGAGCAGGGGCGCGTCGGCGTCCGCCAGCAACGCCGCGGCGCGATCAACCGCCTCGGGTGAGGGCGCGCGTGGGGTGACCTGCAGCGGCTCGGGCAGCGCCACGTCGTCCGTGGCCGTGAGCAGGTCGAGCGGAATCTCAATGCTCACCGGTCCGGGCCGGTCGTCAGCCATGGCCCGCAGGCCCCGCTGGATGGCGTGCGGAATATCAGATACCGACTCGACGAGCTGGTGATGGGCCACCAGCGACCGCAGCAGACCCGATTGGTCGCGCAGCTCGTGGAGTTCACCGGTTTCCGCCGGCTCCGACCGCACGCCCAGGGCGGTGGCAATATGCAAGACGGGTGACGACTCGCCGTAGGCCTCGGCCAGCCCGGTTGATGCGTTCGTGATGCCCGGTCCCGTGATCGTGACCACGCACGCGGTGCGACCCGAGGCGCGCGCGTAGCCGTCGGCCATGAAGGCCGCGCCCTGCTCGTGACGCGTAATCACCAGCCGCAGGTCGGGCGCGTCCAGCAGCGCGTCGTACAGCCCGCCGTTGTGCACGCCCGGAATGCCGAACAGCGTGTCGATCCCGGCCCGGCGCAACCCGGCGACGACGGCCTGCCCGCCGGTGAGCTGCGGCATGGGGAGCGCTCCGGGTCTGTGCGGATCGTGCCGCGACGGTCGCCAGAGCAAGCGTAGCGCCTGCAAGGCAACCGGAGGCGCGCTCTAGTGGGCGCGCCACCCGATTCCCCCTCATCCTCACCTTCTCCCACCAGGGGAGAAGGGACCGGACGCCATGGCGCTCGGCGGCCGATTGCGACGGCGCAACGCCCAGGTGGTGACGGCTGACCCCCTCTCCCTGGGATGGGAGAGGGTTGGGGTGAGGTCGCTCCTCTTGTGACTTGCCCGGCCATGGGTGCATTCGCACAATGACCGCGACCCCGCCGAGCGGGAACCCTGAGGCTGCGAAAGGAAGACCCATGGCTGACATCACGCGACGTGCGGACGCGGTGTGGACCGGCGATCTCGTCGGGGGCAACGGCGAGTTCTCGGTCGGCAGCGGCGCCATTGCGACCCAGGGCGTCACCTGGGCCGCCCGCACCGAGGAGCCCGAGGGCAAGACCAGCCCGGAGGAGCTGATCGCCGCGGCGCACGCCAGCTGCTACGCCATGGCGCTTTCACACACGCTCACCGAGGCCGGCCACCCACCCACGCGGCTCGAGGTCTCGGCCGTGGTCACGTTCGCGCCCAAGCCCGGCGGCGGCATGATGGTGGCCTCGAGCGCCCTCACCGTGCGGGGCACGGTGGACGGCCTCGACGCCGACGGCTTCGCCGACCTGGCCGCACAGGGCGAGCAGGGCTGCCCGATCTCCAACGCGCTGCGCGGCAACATCGAAATCACCCTCGACGCCGCGCTCGCTGGCTAACGGACACTTAGCGGCGGGTGCTTTGGTAGGGGCGGTTCGCGAACCGCCTCTACGAGGCGTTGAGTCATCCAAGGGCCGGACGACACACGAGACGGGGACGTCGAAGGGAATGAAGTACGAGTGAGCACAACCAACTGGCCCGGCGCAGCTGACCTGGAGGCCGCGCTGCAGCGCCTGCTCGACGCCATCGACCAGGGCGGCGGCCCCGAGGTCGCCTCCGCCCTGGCCGAGGTCGACCGCCTCACCGCCAACCTGGACCGCACCGCCCCCGCCCGCCTGCGCCACTTCATGGCCCAGCGCGCCTACCAGAAAGCCCTGGCCGCCCTGCGAGGCGAAGCGACCGAGGGGCACCGGCCGGGATGACGAGACAATGAAGCGGAAGAGGCAGTCGAGCAGCGACGTCTCTCGGAATCCGCCGCTCCGTCAGATGGAAGAGGAGCCGTGGCGCGAGATCCTTCACTATGGGGAGCACCGCGCGAGAGAGCAGGGCCTCGGCCCTGCGGATGTAGCGCGCGTGGTCGAGGAGTACCGGGCCGAGGGCGGACCTCGTACCAAGTGAATCCGAACCGCACGATGACTCCATGATCAAGCTCGGACTGCGCTACGCCTCGACCTCCCGCGAGCACCTGCAGCTGGTGCGGCAGCTTGGCGTCCAGGGCGGCACGTTGCGCTGGATCCGGTTTCCCGGGGCGGAGGCTAGCGGCGGCCACGTGGACCGGGACGGCTTTCGCGCGCTGCTGGGGCGCTTCGCCGAGTTCGACCTGGCGCTCGGCGGTATGGAGCTCAGCCGCCCGCTGATTGCCGGCGTCCTGCAGGGCGACGCGGAGCGCGCCGCTGGCGAGCTCGAGGCGCTCTGCGAGACCGTCCGCCTGCTGGGGGATCACGGCATCGACCTGCTCACCTGCGGCTTCGCCATCGCCCATGCCGACGAGGCGCAGCACGACTGGCGCGGCTACCGCGACGAGCCGCTGGGCCGCGCCGGGGCCGTGCTGCGCACCTTTGACGCCGACCGGCTCGACGCCGGCGACCTCGTCACCTGGGGCGGCAACGGCGCCGACGGCCCTCGCGTTGACGAGCCGGAGGTCTGGCGCCGGCTCGACCGGTTCATGGACGCCGTCCTCCCCGCGGCCCGCGCCGCCGGCGTGCGGCTGGGCTTTCACCCCAACGATCCCCCGCTGCCGGTCTACCGCGGCGTGGCCCAGCCGTTCGCGACACCCGAGGGGCTCGGGGTCCTGCTCGACCGCTATGCCGACCCGGGCGTCGGTCTGCTCTTCTGCCTGGGCACCCTGCAGGAGTCCGGCGGCGACATGACCGGCGCGCTGCGTCGCTTCGGCGCGCAGGGCAAGCTTTTTGCCATCCACTTCCGCAACGTCCGCGGCACCGTGCCCCGCTTCCACGAGGTATTCCCCGACGAGGGCGATTTCGACGCCGCCGAGCACATGCGCCTGCTGCACGAAGCGGGCTTCGACGGCTACGTCATGCCCGACCACTACCCCGGCGTCCTGGGCGACACGCCGGACAACGACCTTTCCCGGGCCTGGTGCCTCGGCTACCTTCGCGCGCTGATCCAGTCCACCGCCTGATCGGTCGTCGTCCGCTCGCGGGACGCAGTTTTGGCCTCTCCCTTCAAGGGAGAGGCAGGTCTCGGCATCCATGCCGAGACCGGAGAGGGTCAGGCCCCGCCGCGGCTTTGGATCGACGGAGGACCCCCACCCCAGCCCTCCCCCTGCTAGGGGGAGGGAGCAAGACCGCTAGGAGAAGGAATCGGCCGGTTGCCGCCCCACCCGCGTCGGGGCATGCTCGCGGGTGGGGCGCGGCGCACGGGGGCGAGGCAGATGGCGGCGGAATTTCAGGGGCCGGTGGAGCTGTGGGTGGACCGACTGCTGTCGGCCGAAGGGCCGGCCATGGATGCCCAGGGGCGGCTCTACGTGGGCGACAGCACCGAGCACACGCTGTGGCGGGTGTCGCGCCACGGCGGCTGCGAGCCGTATGTGCGGCTGGCGGCGCCCAACGGGACGGCGGTGCACTGGAACGGCGACTGCTATGTCACCGACCTCTTCGGCTGCCGCATTGCCCGCGTCACGCCGTCGCGACAGGTGTTCACCGTGGTCGACGAGTTCGAGGGCGGGCCGCTCGGGTCGCCCAACGATCTCACCTTCCATCCCACCGGCGCGCTCTATTTCACCGCGCCCAAGGGCCACTACGCCCAGGACCCGCCCCCCGGCCGCGTCTATCGGCTGGGTCCCGGCGGGGATGTGCAGCTGGCGGCGGACGTGGCCTGGCCCAACGGCGTCAACGTGAACGCCGACGGCTCGGTGCTCTATGTCGCCGACTCGCACACCGGCGAGGCGCTGACCTACGACATCCGCGCCGACGGCTCGCTGGCCAATCGCGGCGTGCTGGCGGACCTGCGCGAGGGCCAGGACAACTGGTGGGCCCCCGACGGCATGTGCCTGGACATCGAGGGGAATCTCTACGTCGCGGTCTACGGCGCCTACCGCGTGCGGCGGGTGACGCCAGAGGGCGAAATCGACCTGGACATTCCCGTGGGACACGAGAAACCCGCGAACTGCTGTTTCGGCGGACCGGACAACGACGAGCTGTTCATCACCTGCCGCGAAGGCGCGCTCTACCGGGTCAAGATCGGAATTCCGGGCCTGCCGCTGTTCGGGCCGTAGGGCTTCCAGGGGCGGCCCGACCCCCTCTCGCCACCGTGGGAGCGGGTTGGGGTGAGGGGGAGACACGGCGCGCCTCGGTGGCCCAGGCTGCGCGCAGCCCGGGACCCGCGACGCTCTCAACAATCCCCCTTGACACAATCGTCCGGTCACCGTACGATCTGCCATCATGACGGTCCGTGAAATTGACGAACGAGCCGAGACCGACAGCGTCAACGGGGCGACTGACGCCCTCAGGCAGACCGCGCGGCAGCTCCTGGTGCTCGGCCGGCGCATGGGGCGGATTGCGATGCGGTTTGCCGCCGCCCATGCGGATGAGCTGGAGCTCACCATGCCGCAGCATCAGGCGCTGCGCGCCTTGCGCCACCGCAGTTGCCGCATGAGCGATCTTGGCGGCCGACTGATGGTGAGCAAGCAATGGGCCTCGCAGAGCGTCGATTCGTTGGTTCGCGCGGGCCTGGCGACGCGGGCGGAGGACCCGGATGACCGCCGCCACGCCGTGGTGAGCGCCACGCCGCAGGGGCTCGAGGCGCTCGAGGCCCACGAACAGGCCCTCGCCACGTTCCTGGCGGGGGCGCTGGACGGGATGCCCGCCGAGGCGCTCGAGCGCCTCGATGAGGCGTTGACCGAGTTGAACGCGCACATGGCCCGGCGCCGTGACGAAGGCTATTTCCGCTCGCTGCGAGAAGCGGGCAAGCGTGAATCCGGAGACAAGGCATGACTGACGGACCCCCCTCATCCCAACCCTCTCCCGCCGAGGGGAGCGGGGGCAGGCGCGGGCGGCGCCGCTCGGAGTCTGAGCCGGATCCCGCTGAGGGCAGAGGCGGCCGTCGCCGTGGCCCCGGTGGCAGGGCCCGCCGCGGCCGTGGCGGCGGAGACGGCCCGCCCGGCGACGAACGAGGACGCGGAGGGCGAGGGCGCCGTGGCGGCGGCGGTCCCATGGGACCGCCCGACGGTCAACCGCCCATGGGCGGACCCGGCGGAACGCGTCCCGAGCCGCGCATGGCGCTGGGGTCGAGCCAGCAGGTCTTGCGACGTCTGGCCACCTACGCGCTGCCGCACTGGCGGCTGGCGGCGGGGACGCTTGTGGTCACCCTGCTGGCGACGGCAGCCGAGCTTGCGATTCCAAAGGTGCTGGAAAGAGTCGTCGACAGCGGGCTCAAGGAAGGGCTGGTCGCGGTGCTGGTCGTGCTGGCGGCGATGGTCGTGGCACTGACGGCCGTGAAGGGCACGGCGCAGTTCGGGCGCCAGTTTGCGTCGGAATGGCTGGGCCAGCGGGTCGTGTTCACGATGCGCAACCAGCTCTATCGACACGTGCAGAGCCTGTCGTTTGGCTATCACGACCGCGCGCGCACGGGCGAGTTGATGTCGCGGACGACGAGTGACGTCGAGCGGGTGCGCCGCTTCGTGTCCATGGGCGCGTTTCAGCTCGTGCAGATCGTGCTGCTGCTTGTGGGCGCCGCCGTGATGCTGTTTGTCACCGACTGGCAACTGGCGCTGCTCTCCTTGCTCACCGTGCCGGTGATGGCGGTGATGGCGGTGAGGTTCGCGCACCGCATGCGCCCGCTGTTCCAGGCGGTGCAGGAGGCCTGGGCGGACCTGAACGCCACGGTGCAGGAGAACCTGGCGGGCGCGCGCGTGGTGCGGGCATTCGCGCAAGAGGGAATGCAGCGGGCGCGCTTCGAGCCGGTGAACAAAGAGGTCACTGATCGCAACGTCGAAGTCATGCGGTTGTTCGCCATGCGCATGCCGCTCTTCATGGCGGTGCTGGGGCTGGGGCAGGTGGCGGTGCTGTGGTACGGCGGCTGGAAGGTGATCGAAGGCGAGGCGACGATCGGCACGCTGCTGGCGTTCAACGCCTATCTGCTCCTGTTGATGATGCCGGTGCGGATGCTGGGCATGACCATCAACGGTTTTGCCCGCGCCGTGGCCTCGGGCAATCGCATCTTCGAGATCCTGGACGAGCACTCCGAGGTGCAGGAAGCCGCGGACGCCGTGGCCTTGGACGAGGTGCGAGGCGAGCTGCGATTCGACGGCGTGTCCTTTGAATACGAAGGTCAGCAGGTGCTGGACGACCTGTCGTTTCGGGTGCGGCCCGGCGAGGCGCTGGGCATCGTCGGCGGCACCGGCTCGGGCAAGAGCACCATCATCAATCTGTTGCCGCGGTTCTACGATCCGTCGTCCGGCCGCGTGCTCGTCGACGACGTGGACGTGCGGCAGGCGCGGCTGGCGTCGCTGCGGGGACAGATCGGCATCGTGCATCAGGAGCCCTTCGTCTTCGCGACCAGCCTTCGAGAAAACATTGCCTATGGACGACCGGGGGCGACCGACGAGCAGGTCGAGGCCGCGGCTCGTGCGGCGCAGATCCACGACTTCATCGCGGGCCTGCCCCAGGGCTATGAGACTTCCGTGGGCGAGCGCGGCGTCACGCTTTCGGGCGGACAAAAGCAGCGGATCGCCATCGCGCGGGCGCTGCTGCTCGACCCGCGCATCCTGGTGCTCGACGAGTCGACCTCGAGCGTCGACACCTGGACGGAGCGAGCCATCCAGGAAGCCCTGGCGGATGCGCAGCGCGGACGCACCACGCTCATCATCAGCCAACGCATTCGCAGCGTGCGCGACGCCGCCGAAATCATCGTGCTGGAGCAGGGACGCATCGTGCAGCGCGGGCGACATGAGGCACTGGTCGAGCAGGAAGGCCTCTACCGCGACATGTGGATCACCCAGGAGGCCGAGGCCGAAGAGCTGCGTGACGCCCAGGCGGCGCCCGCCGCCCCGACGCAAGGAGGAGCGGGCTAATGGGTATGCAGGGACGCATGATGCTGGGTGGCATGGGCGACGACACCAAGGCCTATGACCACCGGATCGCGCGGCGGCTGCTGGCCTACCTGCTGCCGCACCGGCGACGGCTGGCGGTGGTGCTCGCGCTGGTGGTGCTCGCGGCCGCTGCAGCGAACGCCGGTCCGCTGCTGTTGAAGATCGGCATCGACGATGGCATTTGCGGCGGCGTGCAGTCGTGCGACGACCCCGGCCTGGGCAACGGCGGCCTGCTGGCAATCGTCGGGATGGTTTACATCGGGACGCTGGGCCTCATGTGGGCGCTCAACTATTTCCAAGTGCTGCTCACGGCGGCTATCGGGCAGGCGAGCCTGCGCCAGTTGCGCAACGACATGTTCGCCAAGCTGCAGCGGCTGTCGCTCTCCTATTTCAGCCGGCATCCGCTGGGCGCGGTGATGTCCCGCATCACCAACGACGTGGACGTGATCAGCGAGTTCGTGACGCTCGGCGTGACGTCGCTGGTCGGCGACGTGGTCATGCTGATCATCATCGTCGGGATGATGTTCGGGCTGGATTGGCGGCTGGCGCTGGTATCCCTGTCGGTGATGCCGCTGATGTGGCTGGCGAGCCGGGTGTTCAGCAAATGGGCGCGGAACGCGTTTCGCCAGGTGCGCTCAACCGTCGGCGATGTCTACGGCAACTTGCAGGAGAGCATCGACGGCGTGCGCACGGCGCAGTCGTTTGTGCGCGAGGACCGCAACGCCGCCGCCTTCGAGCGAACCAACCGGCAGAACGTGGACGCCAGCGTGCGCGCGGGTGCGATCGTGTCGGCGTTCATTCCGGTGGTGGACACGATCTCGGCGCTGGCGACGGCGCTGGTAATAGTGGTGGGCGGCAGCTTCGTCATCAACAACGAAATGCAGATCGGCACGCTGGTGGCCTTCATCGCCCTGATCGCGCGCTTCTTCACGCCCATCCAGCAGCTCACGCGGTTCTACAACCAGCTCCAATCCACCATGGCCGCGGGAGAAAAGATCTTCGAGCTGATCGACGAGCCGCTGGACGTCGAGGACCGTTCGGAGGCGCGGGCGCTGCCGCAGATCCAGGGGCGGGTCGAGTTCGATAACGTGACCTTCGGCTACAACGGCACGGACGTGCTGCACGACATCTCGTTCGACGTGGAGCCCGGGCAGCGCGTGGCCCTGGTGGGACCGACCGGCGCCGGCAAGACCACGACGGTGAATCTGCTCGCCCGCTTCTACGAGGCGGGCCGCGGCGCGATCCGTATCGACGGGGTGCCGTTGGACACGGTGACCCAGGACTCGCTGCGTGGCCAAATGGGCATCGTGCCGCAGGACAGCTATCTGTTCTCGGGCACGATTCGCGAGAACATCGCCTTCGCGCGGCCCTACGCCACCGACGAACAGGTCGTGGAAGCGGCGGAGGCCGTTGGGGCGCACGAGTTCATTCAACGGCTGCCGGAGGGCTACGCCACCGACGTGCGCGAACGCGGCGCGCGACTCTCGGTGGGGCAGCGGCAGCTCATCTGCTTCGCCCGGGCGCTGCTGGCGGACCCGCGCCTGCTGATCCTGGACGAGGCCACCTCGAGCGTGGACGCCCACACCGAGCAGATCATCCAGCGCGGGCTCGACCGGCTGATGGCGGGGCGCACGTCGTTCGTCATCGCGCACCGGCTGGCCACGGTGCGGGGCGCGGACCTGATCCTGGTGTTCCAGGACGGCCAGATCGTGGAGCGCGGCGGCCACGACGAGCTGCTGGAAGCCGGCGGGCTCTACTACCAGCTCTACACCACCGGCTTCCCCGGCGACGAGACGCCGGAGCAATCCACGGCCACGGAGGCCACGGTCCTCAACCGCCGGATGTGGATGTAGCCGGCGCGGTGCAACTGCGCGCGGCCACGGTGGCGGATGCCGCGGCAATGGCCGAAGCCCACGTGCGCGCGTGGCAGACCGCGTTTCGCGGGATCGTCCCGGACGAACGGCTGGACGCGCTGCGGGTCGAGCGGAGCGCCGACCGCTTTCGCGGGTATCTGGCGCCAACGGAGTCCGACGACCAGCGATTCATCCTCGCGGTGTCGGGTGACACGGCGCTCGGTTTCGTGGGCTTCGGCACCACGCGCGACGAGGACGTGGATCCCGCCCGCGTGGCCGAAGTTCGCGGGCTCTACGTGCACCCCGCACACTGGCGGCGAGGCGTGGGCCGGCGGTTGCTGCAGGCCGCCATCGACGAACTGACCGCCGACGGCTACGACACCGCGACGCTCTGGACCCTGGCGGAGAGTGAGGCGTCGCGGGCCTTCTACGAGGCGCAGGGATGGCGGACCGACGGGGTCGTCACGCCCTGGGAAGACTGGGACGGCGTGCCGCTCGTGCGCTACCGGATCGGGCTCCCTCAGGCTGACTCGAGGAGGGCAAGAGACCCGTAGGGGAGGGCCGAAAGACCTCTTTCATCGAGGCTCGCGCCCCCTCCGTCATTCCGGCGGACGCCGGAATCCAGTCCGGTCGGATCTCGTGGCGCGACGGTTGATTGGGGTCGGGCGGGACTCAGGCTCGCCCTTCCAGATTCGGAGAAGTCGCCGACGGCGGGAATCCAGCCGACGTCAACCTGCCGACCCAACTGCAGAGGCGAACTGCGGACCACCGTTCCCGGCCGCACTGCGGCGGGCGCTGGCACTACTCCACCGCCACCGGCGCGCGGATGTCGAGCTCGACCGTGATGCCGTCGGGATCGCGCAGGTAGAGCGTTCCGGTGCCTTCGAACTCGCCGGCCGTTTGCCAGACGGGCGCCTCGCGGTGGAATGACGCACCCAACTCCTTCAGCCGCGCGACGGCCGCGTCCCAGTCGTCCACGGTCAGGCACAGGTGTGCGTTGCCGGCGTTGTAGGTCTCAAGATCGACGCGGCCCGGCGGCGGCTCGTAGTAGCGCAGCAGCTCCAGCTCGACCTCGGTGCCCGGCAGTCGGAACAGCGCAATCTCCAGGCTGCAGTCGGCGTAGCCGATGATGTCGCTGATGTAGGGCTCGTCGTAGCGGCGGCGGAAATGGGGGCCCTCGCCGAGCAGGGCGCTATAGAACGCGACGGATCGGTCCAGGTCCGCCACGGTGAATCCCACGTGAACGACCTTGGTCACACCCATGCGAACTGCCTCCTTAGTTTCGGTAGCGCACGTGCGCTTCGAGCTTCTCGATCTGGACGGGCTGGGGTTCGGGCGTGCCGCGCGCGAGCCGCACGCCGACCAGATTCTCCCCCACCGCGAACTGATTCGGCTGGGCCGCATAGACCAGCCAGCCGTCCTCGACGGTGGGCGGTCCGAGCCGCAGGTTGTTGAGCCGGATTTCGACGCGACTCGCGATCGCGCGCGCTGGAGGCTCGTTCATCAGGCTGCGGTCGGGATGCCCGATCTGGGCGATTTCCACGGGGTCCAGCCGCTCGTCGGCGGGGAGTGCCTTGGCCGCCGGGTCCGAAAGCAGCACGCGCACGTCCACGCTCGCCAGGAGCTCGGCGTCGCCCGCCAGGTCGTCGGCCACGTACAGCGTCAGCAGCGTGTCGGCGGCGCCGTCCCAGGCCAGCGGGGCGGGCAGCGGCGCGAACATGTTGGAGTTGAAATACATGTTGCGCGGCGTATACCAGCCTTCCGGGTTGGGGATGACGATTGGACCGTGACCGCCGCCGCGCCGCTGCACGACGAAGGTTTTGTCCTTGCGGTGGAAGCCGTCCGGCTCGGCCAACTCGATATAGGCCCGGTATTGGGCCTCCGCCGCCGGCCAGTTCAGGGCCTTCAGGCCGATGCGCTCAGCAGACTCCAGCGAGCTGTGCTCCCAGTTGAACGTCTGCACGCCGTCCGCGCCCTGGTGGAACCAGTTGGCGAATACGCCGCGAAACACTTCGATCGGCGGCCACATGTAGCCGTCGGAGGAGTGGTGGTCGTCGAGGGCCGGGTAGAGCTTGATCGGCGTCCCCGCCGTGATGCGCCGAAACGCGGCGATATCCACATCGAACGAGCGGCAGCCGATGACCATCACGTCGACGAGCACCTCGCGCGCCCAGGTCTCGATGTCGATGCCGTCGAAGTGGCAGCCCATGAGGTTTTCGGGGACCCGCACCGCCAGCAGCAGCGGCCGGCCGCGCGCTTCGGCCACGTCAAGCATCATGCGGCGCACCTTGCGCATGAAGGTCGTCAGCCGGTCCCGCAGCTCCCACTGCCGCCCCCACGGCAGCACCAGCGGGATGCGCGCGAAGTCGAGCGTGACGCCGTCGTAGTCGTAGTCCTCCGCGATCTCGCGCAGGATGCCGAGCTTGTAGTCGTGGACCTCGTCGAGAGCGAAGTTCCAATAGCCGTTGGCGTTCCAGGTGGTCATGAGCAGCTCCGGGTGCTGCTCTTTCATGGGAATCGGGCTCACCGGGCCGAGATCGTTGTCCGAGCCGTTGATGCGGTAGAGGTGGAAGTTCTCCAGGCCGCGCTGCCGCGACGCGTCCAGGAAGATCTGCAAGATGTTGACGCCGTCGTCCGCCCACTGGCGGAATCCGGGCGCGTCGATCAGGACTTGGGTGCGGCTGGGAAACGGCGCCTGGTGCCCCTCGTTCCAATCCCACCACATGCTGTCCAGGCGCACGGCGGGGTCGTCGGCCCACTCGAACTTGAACGCGAGAAGGTCGTCGATGTCCTTGATCGGAAAGTTGGCGCCGTCGCCCATGATCACGTCGAAGTGGACCACGATCCGCCGCCGCCGCTCGATGGCGGCCAGGTGGTCGTCCGAAAGCTCGACCCGCGCATCGCCGGGCGACGAGAACGGCTCAGCCATGCGGCCCTCCGACGCGGCGCGAAGCCCCCTCACGGTGCGCCCCTAGCGGCCCGGCGTCAACCGTCCGAGGATGGCCGCCAGCGCGGTATGACCGGCCAGGTGCACGCAGGCCCCTGGCGGCGGCCGTTGACTCAAGATCATTCGGTTTCCGGACTTAGGACCGAGCGCGCATAGAGCGAGTGGTAGAGACCACACTGCGCCAGCAGTTCCTCGTGCGTTCCCTGCTCGACGAGGCGACCGTCGTCCAGGACCAAGATGCGGTCGGCGTTCCGCACCGTCGAGAGGCGGTGGGCAATGACGAAGGAAGTGCGCCCCCGCAAGAGGCGGTGAAGGGTCTGCTGGATGTGCACTTCCGTCTCCGTGTCAACGTTGGCCGTCGCTTCGTCAAGGATGAGGATTCGCGGATCTCGCGCCACGGCCCGGGCAAAGCTGATGAGCTGCCGCTGGCCGACGCTCAGGTTGCCGCCGCGCTCTTCCAACACCGTGTCGTAGCCGTCGGGTAGGCGCGTAATGAATGCGTGCGCCCCGGCGGCCTTTGCCGCGTTGACGATGTCGCCGTCGGTCAAGTCGGCCCGGTCGTGCCGGATGTTTTCCCGCACCGTGGCCGAGAAGAGAAAAGCTTCCTGCGGCACGATGCCGATCTGCCGCGAAAGGGAGTCGCGGGTGACGTCCCGCAGGTCGTGTCCATCCACGGTCACGCGCCCGCTGGTGACGTCGTAGAGCCGCAGCAGCAGCGACACGAGGGTTGTCTTGCCGGAGCCCGTAGGGCCCACCACGGCCACGGTCTCGCCTGGCTCCACCGCCACGCTGATGTCACGCAGAACGGGTTGCCCGGGTTCGTATTCGAAGTGGACGTGCTCGTACCGGACTCTGCCGGACACTGGCGGCAGGTCCGCCGCGTCCGGCGCCGTGCGCACCTCGGGCTCGATCTCCAGGAGCTCGACGGCCCGATCAGCCGCTACCAACGACCGGGTGAGCTGGCCGAACTCGCCGGTCAGGTCGCGAATGGGCTCGAAGAGCCGCTCGATATACAGCGCGAAGGCGACCAGCAGTCCGGCGGAGAGGGACGCGCCGATCCCTTGGCCGATGACGAGGATGATGAACGCCAGCGCCAGAGCCGCGAGGAGCTCGACGGACGGCCACAGGCCATAGCGGTAGCGGGCGGATCGCAGCGTGGCGTCCAGGTTGTCCCGGTTCACCCTGCGGAAGGCGCGGGTGTTTTGCTGCTGGCGGTTGAGACTCTGCACCACGCGGATACCCGCCACGTTCTCTTGGACGCTGGAGGTGACGTCGGCGATGGTCTCGCGGGCTCTGCGAATCGGCCGGTGGGCAATCCGACGCCAAAACGCCAGACTGGGAATCAGCAACGCCGCGAACGCCAGCGTGATCGCCGCCAGCAGCGCGTCCATCGCCAGCATCGCGGCCGCGATGCCGAACACGCTCACGAAACTCGCCAGCGACAACGTGAGGATCCAGAGTGAATCCGCCAGCTCCTCTACGTCGTTCTGGACGCGGGACATGATCTGCCCCACCTGGTTGCGGTCATAGAAAGACATTGACAAGCGTTGCAATTGCGCAACGAGTTGGGTGCGGATATCGAGCACCACCCACTCGCTTAGCGTCACCATGGTCCGGCTATGGACTAGTCCCGTGGCCAGGCGGGCTGCGGCGATGAAGCCGAAAAGCCCCACGCTGGCGGCAAATCCAAGCAGATCGTTTCCAGGCGTCGCCAGCAGCTGGTCGATGGCCTGCTTCACCGTCCACGGCAACGCGACGACCGTCCCGCTATAGGCCAGCATGGCGACGACCGCCACCGCCAGCCGCCCGCGGTACGGGCGGAAGTGCCGGAACAGCCAGAGCACCGTCCGCCAATAGCGCGTCTGGCGATTCGGGTCGAGATCAAGTTGCGTCCGGCCGCCGGCCGCCTGAGCGGCTGGTGTCGCCATCAGCCCCAACCTCGATGGTCACGCATCCGAGCCGAACCCGCGCAAGTCATCAGCCGGACGTAGCTGGAGGTCGTGAATCCGGCGATAGGGGCCATCCCGTTGCAGCAGGTCGTCGTGGGCGCCTTGCTCGACGATCCTGCCCTGGTCGAGCACCAGAATGAGGTCCGCGCGTCGCACCGTGGAGAGCCGGTGGGCGATGACGAACGCGGTTCGCCCCCGGAGCACCTGGACCATGGCCTGATGGATCAGCGCCTCGGTCGCGACGTCAACGCTGGACGTGGAGTCGTCAAGAATGAGAATTGGCGGCGCGAGCAGGAGCGTGCGGGCAATGGCCAGTCGCTGTCGCTGGCCGCCGGACAGGGTCGCGCCGCGTTCGCCCACCCAGGTGTCATAGCCGTCCGGCAGGCTCTCGATGAATCCATGCAGTTGCGCCGCCCGCGCGGCGCGAATCACGTCCTCCAATGACGCATCGTCGACGCCGTAGGCGATGTTGTCGCGAATGCTGGCCGAAAAGACGAACACGTCCTGCATCACGATCCCTACGCTGCGGCGCAGCGACTCGAGGGTCACGTCCCGGACGTCCACGCCGTCGATGGTGATGCGACCCGCCGACGCGTCGTAGAACCGGGGCAGCAGGTGCGCGATGGTGCTCTTGCCGGAGCCCGTGCCGCCGACGATGGCTACCGACTGCCCCGGCCGGAGCTCAAACGACACGTCGTGCAGCGCGGGCACGCCGTCGGTGTAGGCAAAAGACACCGAGTCGAACACGACGTGCCCGGTGGCGGACAGCTCCCGGGCATCCGCGGCAACGACAAGCGGATTCCTGGTGTCGAGAACCTCGAATATGCGCGAGCCCGCGGCCATGGCGGTGGAAAAGAGCCGCACCCTCCACTCCAGGCCCCTGATGGAGCCGCCCAGCATCACCAGAAACAGAACAAAGGTCGCCAGCGTTCCGGCGGTGATAACCCCCTGCTGCACCTGCCATCCGCCAACGAGCAGAATCGCCGCCATCAAGGCGGCGTACAGGAAGTTGAGCGTGGCGTCCCTCGTCACGGCGAGACGGTCGGCACGAATGAAACTGGCGGCGACCGCACTGGCCCGCTCCCGGTACAGCCGCTTCTCGTAGTCTTGGGAGCCCAGAACCTTCACCGTTCGAATCCCCGTCAAGCTCTCTTGCAGCGCGGTGTTCATGCGACCGGTCTCCTGGAAGACGTGGGTATAAATCCGAAACAGCCGCACTGCCAACGAGACCCCATACCCCGAGATCATCAGGGAGCCGACGAAAGCGATGAGGCCCAGCTGCCAGTTCAAGCTGAGCATGACTACGACCGGAAGGAAGAACAGCATGACGAACGCGATGCCGTGCATGACGCCGGTCGATATGAAATTGGAAACGGCGTCGATGTCGACCGTGGCCCGAGACATCAAGTCGCCGGTCTTCTGGCGGTCAAAGAAGCCGAAGTTGAGCCATTGCAGCTTGTCCACGAAGTCGTTGCGGAGCCGGTACTCGGTCACCCGGCCAACTCGTTCGGCCAGGTAGAGGCCCAGGTACCCCAGCACCGCCCGGACCAGCCCAGCCGCGACCATCAGGCCCGCGATCAGCACCAGCGAATCTCGGCCTTGCGTGAGCAGCGCGTCCACGGCGTCGCCCACGAGGCGCGGAAGCGCCACGCGCGGCACGATCGAGGCAACCATCACGAAGGCCGTCGCAATGACGAGCGCCCGCTGCGTCAGGGCGTACTTGACGAGTCGGATGAGGGTCGGCATGCAGGTTTGGAGTCTTTAGCGGTCCTGGAGGACGTTTCGGCCGATCAAATCGTGCCGAAACCGCCTGAGCCGTTTGGCGCTGCGTCCTCAACGTTGCTCGGGCGCTGTAGGGGTGTCAATCGGGCCGGTTAGGCACACTTACTCCGGTTCGGAGTACCTGATGGGGCTGCCGCGGCTTGTCCGGAGGTGGGCTGGGACCTGCCTCTTGCGGTAGTACTGCCAGACCGCAAGCTCGGCCTCTCGGCCGTAGAAGCCCCAGCGACCGGAATGCGGCTCTCTGCTGGGAAAGTTCTCCCGCGTGGCCTCCAGCCATTCGTACGGTCGGTAGGCGCCGACCACCTTGGCGCCCACCCGAGCCAGCACGAGGTTGCAGCGCCGCGCCCGTTCGACATCGACTTTCCAGGCGTACTGCACGGCGTGGTAGGGGTCTTGGCCCTCTCCATGGGTCTGGGCGATCGAAATAAGCAACAGGGGCTCGCGTACCTCGAACGGTTCTGCGATGGTCATTGGTCGCTGCGCTCGGAATCTCAGGCAGGACGCAGCATGACAGCACGGAATGAACTTGGCTGGATCGGGCCGCTCGGCACCGCATCGGATATCCTGGCATCCAGGCGGGAGGCGTGGCTCGCGGAGGGGCGCGCCCGGAACCTTCCCGTGCGCCGAACGGGATCGAATGGCCGGAGGCGACGATGCGAGAGGACTACTTCCACCGCGTCCAGCGAGAGACGGCGACGCGGGTGTGGGTGAACAATCCCACCGAGTTCGATTTGAGCGCGTCGGTCGACGCCGGGGCCGTATCCGGCACCACCAATCCGACCTATGGCTCCGTGCTGCTCAGACGCGAGCCCGAGTACGTCGAGCCGATCATCGACGAGGTGGCCGCCGTTGAGTCCAACCCCTATAAGGCCGCCGACGAGGTCTACCAGCGCATCACGCGCCGGTTCATGGAGGGCTTCCTGCCGCAGTGGGAGTCGAGCGGCGGCGAGTGGGGCTTCGTGACCATGCAGGACGACCCCCGCCTCGACGAAGACCCCGACCTGATCGTGGATGCCGCCCTGCGGCACCGCGAGGTCGCGCCCAACTACCTCGCCAAGATTCCGGTCATCGAGTCGGGCATGGAGGCCATGCGGCGGCTGGTGGGCCTCAACATTCCCATGTGCGCCACGGAGTGCTTCGCCGTCTCGCAGGCCGTGGCCATGTGCGAGGTCTACGAGAAGGCCGCCGACGCCACCGGCAACACGCCGCCGTTTTTCATCACGCACATCACCGGCGTCCTCGACGACGACCTGAGCGAGTGGGTCGCGGAGAACGAGATCGACCTCGCGCCGGAGCTGGTGCGCATGGCCGGCTCGATCGTCGCGCGCAGGCAATACAAGGTGATCAAGGAACGGGGCTACCGCACGGTCTTCCTCGGCGGCGGCGTGCGCGGGACGCACCACTACACCGAGTTCGTGGGCGGCGACGCGCACATCACGATGAACTGGTCGACGTTCGACGATCTGATCCAGGAAGACGGGCCGGTCATCGACCGCATCCACTTCGCCGACGATCCCGCCGACATCGCCGAGCTGCGGGCGAAGATTCCGCGCTTCGCCACCGCCTACGACGACGACGGCCTGAGCACGGCGGAGTTCACCGAGTACCCGGCGCTGGTGCGGTTCCGCAACTACTTCATCGACGGCTGCGTGCACCTGGATGACGAAATCGCCAAGCGCCACGCCGCCGCGGCGGTTGTATAGGGGACGGTCTGAAAGTCGGCGTAGGGGCGACGCATGCGTCGCCCCTACACGGAGCAGGACCTGGACTCCGGCGTTCGCCGGATTGACTGAAGGGAAGTGGTAGGGGCATGACGTCAGACGAGCACGCGGGCGATCCCTTTGCGGTCGAGGGCCGCTGGTATCGCGGCAACCTGCACACGCACTCCACCAACTCCGACGGGCGGAAGTCTCCCGAAGACGCCGTGAACTGGTACCGCGACAACGGCTACGACTTCATGGCCCTCACCGACCACAACGTGGTCAGTGACACCTCGGCGCTGACCACCGACGACTTCATCACCATTCCGGGCATGGAAATGCACGGCCCCGACCCGTGGTTGGGGACCAGGTACCACATCGTTGGCCTGGGCATGCACAGCTTCGACCGGGGCGACGAGACCTTGGGCCCGCAGGAGGCCATCGACCGCGTCAACGCCGACGGCGGCCTGGCGATCCTGGGCCATCCCTACTGGCTCGGGCAGACCGCCGCCGACATGAGCGAGCTGGAAGGCTTCGTGGGGATGGAAGTCTTCAACTCCATCTGCGACCGCAACCGGGCCAAGGGCTTTTCGTCGGTCCATTGGGACGACTACGGCGACACGCTGGGCATCACCTGGGGCTTCGCCACCGACGACACCCACTGGATGCTGAACGAGCAAGGCCGCGGCTGGGTGATGGTGCGCACCACCGACTTCAGCCAGCGCGGCTTGCTGGAAGCCCTGCGCGCGGGGCACTTCTACGCTTCGATGGGCCCGGAGATTCACGACGTGCAGATCAGCGCCAGCCACGTGACGGTGCGCTGCTCTCCCGCGCGGCGCGTGTCCCTTATCACCGCCCGGGCGGGCGGAGACAGCCGTCACGTCGACGGCGGCGAGCTGCTCACCGAGGCTACCCTCGAGCGGCGCCAGTCGCCGGCTTATCCCGAGCGCTACCTCCGCGTGGAGGTCGAGGACGCCGAGGGCCGCATCGCCTGGTCCAACCCGCGCCCGGCCTGAGTCGCGGGGGCCCGGAGAGCAGGTCGGGTTCCCTCTCCCTGGAAGGGAGAGGGCTAGGGAGAGGGTCATCCGAGGCTCGGGGCTAGGCTATCGACTGTAGATGCAAGGGTCCCCTTCCAGAGGAAAGGGGCCTGGCCGGCGGGTGGAGGGGTTTTGTCTGACGTTTCCTAGGCCGGGAGGCACTACGAAGGCATGAAGCTCTTCCTCAAAATCGCGCTATTCACGGTGGTGGTGCCGGGATCGGTGGCGGTGCTCGTCCCTTTCCTGCTCGGAGGTGATCGAGTTGTCGCCGGCGGGGCGTGGCTCGGGCTGGCCGCGTGCCTCTTCGCGCTCGGCATCGCGATCTATCTGCGCGCGGTGTGGGACTTCGCCATGATCGGCCAGGGAACCCCCGCGCCAATCGATGCGCCGAAACGGCTCGTCGTCCGAGGGATCTACCGCTACTCGCGCAATCCCCTCTACGTCGCCATGCTCATTGTCGTCGCCGGATGGGCCGCCCTCTTCGGAACGGCCCTACCGCTGGCGTATGCGGCGGGGCTCTTCGTCCTGTACTCGCTGGTTATCCGCTTCCACGAGGAGCCGCACCTCGCGCGCGAGTTCGGCGATGAATACACGGCCTACACGCAGCAGGTCGGCCGCTGGCTGCCGCGGCTGCGGCGACGGTAGGCGGGCGCCGGGGCTCGGGTAGGGGCGGGTTTCAAACCCGCCCAATAGGGCTACGTATTCCCTAAGGAACCGCGCTCCGCGCGATGGCGATGAAGTCTTCGGCCTTCAGGCTCGCGCCGCCCACCAGCGCCCCGTCCACGCCGTCCTGGGTCAGCAGCTCGCGCGCGTTGGCCGGGGAAACGCTTCCTCCGTAGAGCACCCGCGTGCGCTGCGCCGCTTCGGCATCCAGCGCCTGGCTCAGCGCCGCGCGCACCCAGCCGATGGCCTCCGCGGCCTGCTCGGGAGACGCCGTGCGCCCCGTGCCGATGGCCCACACCGGCTCATAGGCCAGCACCAGCGGCTCGGCGGCCGAGGAATCGATACTTGAGAGGGCCGCCTGAACTTGCGCGGTAATCAAATCCCGCGCCCCACCGGCGTCGCGCACCGACTCGGTCTCGCCGACGCAGACGATCGGCGTGAGACCGGCGGCCAGGGCGGCCCGCAGCTTGCGGTTCACCATCTCGTCGGTCTCGCCGAAGTCGGCGCGCCGCTCCGAGTGGCCCACGATCACCACGTCCGCCACGCCGGCCAGCATCGGGGCCGAGATTTCGCCCGTAAACGCGCCGGCATCGAGCCAGTGCATGTTCTGCGCGCCCACCTGCACCGACGTACCCACCACGGCGCGCGCGACGTCGGTCACGGCGATCGCCGGCGGGCAGAGCACCAGGTCGACGCCGTCGGGCAGCCCGGCGCGGATGATGGCGCGCGCTAGATCAACGCCCGATTGCGGCGTGCTGTGCATCTTCCAGTTGCCGGCCACGAGCGGTCGGCGCGCGAGGGCCATCACCTAGCCGTCGCCCATTGGCGGAGCGGGAGGTACATCCGGTCCCTTCTCCCCTGGTGGGAGAAGGTTAGGTTGAGGGGGATTCGGGACAGGGCAGTCCATCGCGTACGGCGTGGAGGAAGGCGGCGCCCTCACCCCCGTATCGAGCACGGGGCAGGCTCTATCCCTCTCCCGTCGAGGGAGAGGGGACCGGACCCGACGGGCTGGGGTAGATCCGGTTGGCGCCTTGTGCCGCCACCAGGTTGCAGGCCTGCAGGTAGTGCGCGATGGACTCGCCGCAGTCGGCCCAATAGCCCTCCAGGAGGTCATGAGTCATCTCGCCCCGCGCGAGGTAGGCGTTGTTCAAGTCCGTGACCTCCAGCTCCCCGCGCGCCGACCGGTCGAGTTGGCGCACAAGGTCGAAGGCGTTCTCGTCGTAGAAGTAGATGCCCGTCACCGCCAGGTTCGAGGGCGGACGCTCCGGCTTCTCGATGAACTGCACGATGCGGTCGCTATCCAGCTCCGCCACGCCGTAGGCCTGGGGATTCTCGACCTCGGTGAGCAGCACCTTGGCCCCGGACGGCTGGGCCTCGAAGCGGCGCGCCGCCTCGACGATGTTGCCGCCGATGATGTTGTCGCCCAGGATCACCAGCATGCGGTCGCGGCCCACGAACGGCTCGGCCAGGCCGATGGCTTCCGCGATGCCGCCCGCGCCCTCCTGGTAGGTGAAGCCCAGGTGGTCGATGCCGAACTCGCGGCCGCTGCCCAGCAGTTGCAGAAAGTCCCCGGCGCTCGAGCCGCTGGTCACGATCAGGATCTCGGTCACCCCCGCATTCACCAGCGTCTCGATGGGGTAGTAGATCATCGGCTTGTCATAGACGGGCAACAGTTGCTTATTCGTCACGCGCGTCAGGGGATCGAGGCGCGACCCCGTGCCGCCGGCCAGAATCACGCCCTTCATGAACCGCGCTCCGTGGCGTCGCCGCTCGCGAGCACCGCGGCCGCGAACTCCTCGGGCTCGAACACGGCGAAATCCTCTGGCTTCTCACCCGTACCGATGAACTTGATCGGCACGCCAAGCGCGCGCGTGACGGCGAACGCCACGCCGCCCTTGGCCGAGCTGTCGAGCTTGGAAACGATCACCCCGGTCACGTCCACCGCGTCGCGAAACGCCTGAGCTTGGCGCAGGCCGTTTTGCCCGGTCAAGGCGTCCAGCACCAGCAGCACCTCGTGCGGCGCGCCGGGCGCCTGCCGCTCGGCCACGCGTCGCACCTTGGCCAGCTCGTTCATCAGGTTGAGATTTGTGTGTTGGCGGCCCGCCGTGTCGGCGATGACGTAGTCGACGCCGCGCGCCTTGGCCGCGTCCAGCGCGTCGTAGACCACCGCCCCCGGGTCGCTGCCCGGCTGATGCGCCACGACCGGCGCTTCAATGCGCTCGCCCCAGACTTGGAGTTGGTCGATGGCCCCGGCGCGGTAGGTGTCGGCCGCGGCCAGGAGCACCGAATAGCCGTGGCTTTTGAGCAGCGTGGCCAGCTTGGCGATGGATGTCGTCTTGCCCGCGCCGTTCACGCCGACCACCAGCACCACCTGCGGCGGATCGCCCGCCGCGAAGGCGCGCTCGCCGCCGCCCAGCTCCGCCGCGAGGCGTTCGCTCAGCAGCGCCCGGGCGGCTTCAGGGTCCTTGATGCCCGCGTCTTGCACGGCCTCTTGCAGCCCTTCGACGAGCTCCAGCGACAGCTCCGGGCCGAGATCGGCTTGGATCAGCAGCTCTTCCAGCTCCTCCCAGTCGGCGTCGTCCAGGCCGCCCCGGTCGAACCAGCGCCGCAGCCCCCCGCCGAAGCGGCGGCGCGTGGGCGCCGCGCCCGCGTCCACGGACGCATCCTTCGAGCGCCGCAGCCGTCCCAGCCGCATCGCTAGTTCCTGACGTGCGCGCGGGCGGCGCGGCGTGCGACGATGGAATCGCACGCGCAAATCTCAAACCGCATCAGGGGGAGCGCAACATGTCGCATGGCGCCCGAGTCTCCATCGAATACTGCAGCCAATGAAACTATCTCCCTAGAGCCGTCCGTGCGACGGAGGAGATTCTGACTGAGTTCGCGAAAGACGTGGCGGAGTGGACGCTGATCCCCTCCGGCGCCGGCGTGTTCGAGGTGATGGTTAACGACCAACTCGTGTTCTCCAAGCGCGCGTTGAAGCGGCACGCCAAGCCCGGCGAGTTGTACCCACTGGTCAGCGAGGCGCTGGCGGGGTAGTCCCCCGGGGAACGCGCCGGGGCGGACACGACCGAACGGTCGGCGGCGTCCCTGATCAGTTCTGCATCACGCACGTTGGCGGACACTGGGACTGGGGTGTCGGTGGGGCGCGCTGCTCCGGCATCTCCAGGGGCGACCCTTCGGGTAAGCGCTCGATGTCCCGGTCGTCGAGCTTGCGCACCCGGTTCCAGGCAAAGCCGTGCGCGGTGAAGATGTCCAGGTTAGGAATCCACCGACGTTCGCCGCCCGAGACGAGGTAAATGCGGTCGTCGCTGTCCTTGATCAAGTCGCCGTCGCTCACGTCGGCGGCAATGAAGACTTGAAAGAAGGCCCCTTCCTTCACGACGGCAAACTCCCGCTCATAGTCCGGCGTGCTTGCCTGGAGATAGAGACTGCGACCGCTCAGCAGAATCTCTTCCGCTTGGTCGATTCCCATCGTCTTTAGGCCTGACACTTGAACCTGAATGTTCTTGTCCGCGCCGAATTCGTCGACGAACAGCGCATACCGGTGATGCCACGAGGATGGCCAGGTGCTCATGTAGACGCTGTTCGGCACCATGTGTCGAATCTGTGCCCGCGCATGCTCGGTCAGCACCTTGGCGTGCCCCGAGACGCCACTGATGTTGCGCCACGCATCCCCGGTCATCTGCACGCCGGCGCGCGCCGAAACTCCGGCCAGCAGCGCCAACGACACCACCCACACCGCCGGTCGTACAAATCGAGAGAGCCGCAGTCGCCGGAGTGCTGCCGGCACCGCCGCGAGGAGAAGCGCCAAGCCTCCCGCCAGCCAGATCCCGAGGATGACATGGACCATGGCGAAGTAGCGGTCGTAGTCCGGAATCGTGTAGATCAACGTGAACAGCCCGGTCAATACGGCGGTGCCCAGCGTCCATCCCGCGAAGCGCCAATCTCGCGCGGCAACAACGAAGATGCCCCCGATGATCGCCACGACCCAGATCCACCCGAACTCGCGCAGCACATCTTGGGTGAACTCGCCCCAGCGGGGCTCCAGGTACTCGCCGGGTGTGACGAATAGCCTGTCCGTAATGCTGCTGCCGCCCGGCGCGGCCGTAAAGGAGAACGCGTGGTCCCAGATATCGCGAAACCCGAGCAGCCGCTCAGTCTCGGGCTCTCTGATGGCCACTGGGGTCCAGCGCGCGCGCACCAGATAGAGCCAGGGGGCCAGGCCGACCAGGAACGCGCCGGACGCCAGCGCCGCTTCGCGCGGGCGCGGCAGGCGCCATGGCCGCCGGGACAGGACGTACGCAAGCGTAAAGGGCAGCATGAACACGCTGAGCGCGTGATTGGTGAACGACAAGCCGGTGGCCAAGGCCACCACGGCCAACCGCACCGGCGATGGCCGCCGGTGGAAGGCGCGCAGCGCCGCGGCCACGGCCAGCATGAGCGCCATCTGCAAACTGAAGGGCTCCGCTTGAACCCCGAGCGTCCAGACGCGGAACCCGGTGCCGAAGACGACCGCCGCTCCAAGCGCCGCCACCCAGGAGCCCGTGACGTCCCGCGCCACGACGAACAGCAAGACCGTGGCCAGCGCAGCGAACGTCCCATTCACAACGTTGGACGCATGCGCTGGCTCCAAGAAGCCCAGGGCGTGGGACCCGAGGAATAGCGCGGCCGTGAGCAGCGGATACGACGGCGGGTGGGCGATGCCGCCCAGATACCCCAGCGTCTGAAACTCGCCTTTGTCGCCGCCGTTCACATACGGCACCGCGCTCAGCCAGTAGAACGGCAACGCCAACCCGGCCAGCACCACGATCGGCAGCCAAAACTGAAAGTGCGGCTGGGCGGAAACGGCCCCATAGGCCACTCGAATCCGGCGCGCAGCGCTGATTGCAGCCATCACCACCTCCGCGGGCGGTCACTTGGTGGCGTAGGCCGTGTCCAGAAACTCGGCGAGGTGCATCACGTCCAGTTCGAGGCCGCGCCGTCGCGCGCCGGCGCGCAGGTGCAGGATGCAGCCCGGATTGCCCGAAACGATGGTCCGCGCGCCGGTCGCCTGGATCGCGTCGAGCTTCTCGTCCAGGATCTGCAGCGACACCTCCGTGTCGGTGGCGCTGTAGAGGCCCGCGGCGCCGCAGCAGAGCGTGGGGTTGGCCGTCTCCACCAGCTTGACTCCGGGAATGGCGCCGATGAGGTCGCGGGGCTGTTGCGTGATGCCCTGGGCGTGCACCAGGTGGCAGGCGTCCTGGTAGATCACCTCGCGCTCGACCGAAGCTGAACCGGCGGGCGCCTCGATCTCGGCCAGAAACTCCGAAAAGTCCCGCACCTTGGCGACGAAGGCGCGCGCCCGCTGGGCGTAGGCGGAGTCGTCGCCGAGCAGGTGACCGTACTCCTTCAGGGTCGAGCCGCAGCCGGCGGAGTTGACGACGATGGCGTCGAAGGCGTCCGCCTCGAAGGCGTCGATGTTGCGCCGGGCCAGGTCGCGGGCGGTCTCGCGCGCGCCGCCGTGCACGTGCAGCGCGCCGCAGCACTGCTGGTGCTCGGGAATGTGAACCTCGCAGCCGGCGCGCGCCAGCACCCGCAGCGAGGCGCGGTGGGCGTCGGCGAGCGACAGCGACATGATGCAGCCGGTGAGGAATGCCACTCGATAGCGGCGTTCCCCCGCGGCCGGCACGAAGCGCAGATCGCTCGCCTGAAGGAAGCTCGCGGACATCGGTGGCGACATCTCATCGAGCCGCGCCAACGGCGGCGCCAGTGCGTGCAGCACCCGGCTGCGGCGCACCAGCCACTGCAAGCCGCTGCGCTGATACAAACGCAAGCCTTGCCCCAGCAGCCGCAGCGCCCGCGGTCGGGTGAAGACGTGCCGCAGCACCAGGTCCGCGATGCGGCGTGCCCGCGGCAATAGCCCGGCCTGCACCGTCTGCGCCCGCACGTCCTCGATGATCTCGCCGTACTTGACGCCCGAGGGACAGGCCGTCTCACACGCGCGGCAGTCCAGGCAGCGGAAGGTGTGCTTCAGGAAGGTTGGGCTGGTGAGGGACATGTGCCCGTCGGACACCGCCTTGGTGAGTTGAATCCGCCCGCGCGGCGAGTCCATTTCCAGCCGCAGCACGCGGTAGGTGGGGCACTCGTTGAGGCACAAGCCGCAATGCACGCAGGTGGCGATGGTGGCGGGATCGGGCGCGTCGTGGGTGCTGAAGCCGACGCGCGCGGTCGGCGTCGCGGCGCTCATTGGTCGGATCCAGAAGTCCAGGAGTGCCGTTCGTGGTGAGCCAGTCGAACCATGAACGGCCCTTCGACACGCTCAGAGCCTGCCCCGTACTCGATACGGGGGCGAACGGCTTCGCCGCTGGGAGGCACAGGCTGAAAGCGGCTGTTCATGCGGCGTCTGCCAGGAAGCGTCCGGGGTTGAGCGTGCCGTTGGGATCGAATGCGCGCCGCAGCTCGCTCGCGAGCGCATGAGCCGCGTTTGACGGGTCCGTGCCCCAGACGTCCAGGCGGCGCTTGACGCCGGATGGCGCCGCCTCGACGACGACGGGAGCGTTAAACATCCGCGCGTCGCCGCGCAGATCGGAGACGGCGCGGCACACCGCGTCGTCGTCGCCGCCCGTCCAGCGCACCCGCCCCACGCCGCTCACGGCGTGCGCCTCCGCACGCCACTCCAGGCCGAGCTCCGCGGCGATCTCGGCCGCCGATCCGAGCAGCGATGGAATCTGCGATGAGAGGGCGCTCATGCGGCACACCGTAAATGGCTCGCCGGTGGGGGGCGGTTCGGCCACGCTCACCGCGTCGCGCCAGAGGTCGCGCTGCGCGTCGCCCTCGAGCACGTACGGGACGGCGCCGTTGGGGGCGAGCGTCTCGTGGACCATCGCGAGCTGCGCGGCAACTCCGGCTTCCGTCCCCGCGAAGCGCACCGCCAGCAGCCAGGGGCCGTTCGGCAGGTCGGCTGTCGCGACCAGTCGCCGGTCGATGAGATCGACCCCGGTGGGCGCGACCGGCTGGGCCACGATCGACCCAACCGCGCCGCCCGCGTCGAGCGCCGATGCGTAGCCGTAGACCGCCGTGCGCTCGTTGGTCGGCAGCGGCGCCACTTTGAGATTCACGCGGGTAATGAGGCCCAGGGTCCCCAGCGCGCCAATGTGACCCTTGTGCAGGTCATAGCCGGTCACGTTCTTGACCACCATGCCGCCGGATTTGGTGATGGCGCCGTCCGGCCCCGCCGTCTCAGCGCCGATCACCAGGTCGCGAAACGAGCCCGAGGCCACCCGCCGGGGCCCCGACGTGTTGGTGGCCATCAGGCCGCCCAAAGTGGCGGATGCCGCGAATGGCGGGTCCAGCGGCAGGTGCTGGCCTTCCTTGCCCAAGCGCGCTTGCAGCGCGGCCAGCGAGACTCCGGCTTGCACGCCAAGCGTCAGGTCCGCGGGCGTGTAGGTCACGAGTTCATTGAGCCCGGACATGTCGAGCACCACGTCCACGCGTTCGGGGATATTCCCCAGGCCCATCTGGGCGCCGGCTCCGCGCGGGACGACTGCGGCGCCCACCTCGTCGCACCGCGCCAGCACGGCCGCCGCTTCGTCAGGATGCGCGGGCTGGACGACCACGGACGGCTCGACGCCGTCCACGGCCAACGCTCCTGGGCCGCTGGTGCGGATGCGGCTGGACGGGATGTCGCGCGTGAGCGCGGCCTTGATTTCCGCAGCCGATGGGGCGACCGGCGCCGCAGCTTCAAGTGCCATGATTGGCAGTATGGAGCGCGGTCAGGACCGGAACAACCGCCACCCCCTCCGTCACTCCGGCGGAAGCCGGAGTCCAGTCCGGTCGACCCTGGAGGCACGCTGGATGCTTGGAATGCGGGCAAGTCTCAGGCCTGCCCCTACCGGAGTCTGCAAAGGTGTCCCTGGAGGGAGAGCGTGACCGCCGCAGCCATGACGCCATGACCAGCCCCAGCCACCGAGCCACGGCATGATCGTGGCGCGCACGCGGGCCGAGCTGGCGGCGGCGCGGGCCGGACTCCCGGCTCCCGTCGGCGCCGTGTTCACGATGGGCGGCTTACACGACGGCCATAGCGCCCTGCTGCGCGCCGCGCGCCGCGAATGCGCCTCCGTGGTGGGCACGCTCTTCGTGAACCCCATCCAGTTCGAGATCGAGCAAGACGCCGCGACCTATCCCGGCGACGAGGCGGCCGATTTGCGGCGCTTTGAAACCGAGGGCGCCGACGTTGTGTTTGTCCCCCCGGCCCACGAAATCTATGGGCCGGCGTTCGCCACCCAGGTCTGCGTACCGACCCTCGGCTCCATGCTCGAAGGCGCCAGCCGGCCCGGCCACTTCGACGGCGTCGCCACCGTAGTCGCCGTGCTGCTCAACCTCACGCGCCCCGAGCGCACCTACCTCGGGCAGAAGGATTGGCAGCAAACGCGGGTGATCCGGCAGGTCGTGCAGGATCTTGCGCTCGGCGTGAAGCTGCGCGTGGTTGGCACCGTGCGCGAGGAGGCGGGACTGGCCCTGGGCACGCGCAATCTGCGGCTGTCGGATGAGGGCCGCAAGGTGGCGCGCGTGATTCATCGCGCGCTGGCGGCTGGGGCCGGCGCCTGGCGGCGCGGCGAGCGGGGGGCGGACCGCCTGGAGGGCGCGATGCGGCGGAAACTGGAAGCCGAACCCGGCGTCACCTTCGACTACGCGGTTGCGCGCGATCCCCTCACGCTGGAGGAGCTAACCCCCCAGGCCGGCGCTGCCGTGCTTCTCGTGGCCGTCTGGGTGGACGGCGTGCGGCTGATCGACAACTTCGTCCTTGGCGACGGTCTCATCGACATCGACCCCGCGCCGCTGCTGGCCGACGCCGCGGCCGCGACTGGCGGCGGTCAGCCCCCGCCGTGACGGCCGCGACCGACGCCCCGCCCGCGGCCACGGTTGGCACCGCGGGGCATGTCGATCACGGCAAGTCAACCCTGGTGCACGCGCTCACCGGCATCGATCCGGATCGTCTCGCCGAAGAGAAGGCGCGCGGCATGACCATTGATCTGGGCTTCGCCTGGCTCACCCTGCCCAGCGGGCGCTCCGTGAGCCTGGTGGACGTGCCGGGACACGAGCGATTCATTCACAACATGCTGGCCGGCGTGGGGGGCATCGACGCCTGTCTGTTCGTGGTCGCCGCCGACGAAGGCGTGATGCCGCAGACGCGCGAGCATCTCGACATCGTGACCCTGCTAGGCATCGAGCGCGGCGTGGTCGCGCTGGCCAAGACGGACCTCGTGGACGAGGAATGGCTCGAACTTGTCGAACAGGAGCTGCGCGAAACCCTGGCGGCCAGCTCGCTGGCCCAAGCGCCCATCGTCCCCGTCTCGGCGCGCGAAGGCCGCGGACTGGACGCGCTGCTGGAGGCGCTGGACGCGCTGCTCGCGCAGCCGTTGTCGCGACCGCAGGTCGGCGGACCGCGACTGCCGGTGGACCGGGCCTTCACCCAGCGGGGCTTCGGCACCGTGGTCACCGGCACCCTGGCCGGAGGGCCGCTGGACGTGGGAGATACGGTCCATCTCTATCCGGGCGGCGCGCGGACACGCGTGCGCGGCTTGCAGACCCATCGCGCGGCGGAGGACCGCGCCTGGCCGGGACGGCGCGTGGCGGTGAACCTCGGCGGCGTCGCGCCCGCCGACGTCCCGCGCGGCACGGTGGTCGCCGCGCCTGGGGCCGTCACCGAGACGCGACGCGTGGACGCCACGCTGCGCCTGCTCGCGTCGGCGCCGCGCGCGTTGAAACCTGGAGAGCGGGTGTCGTGGCATTCGGGCACCGCCGAGGTCGTCGCGGCGGTGCGCTACTTGGAAGCCGACTCCGTCCGGCCGGGGAGCGGCGGCTGGGTCCAGTGGCGGCTAGGCGAGGCCGTCGCCATCCGCAAGGGCGACCCTTATGTGATCCGGCGGCTCTCACCGCCGATGACCATTGGCGGCGGGGAGATCGTGCGCGCGGCGGCCCGCCACGTGCCTCGCGGCGACCCCGCCGCGCTGGCGGCCCTCGAACGCGCGCGCCGCGCCGCTCCCGCCGAGCTGGTAGCCGCGGCAGTCGACGCCGCTGGCCCGCTTACCGCCGCTGAGATCGCACGACGCGCCGAGTTGAACCTCGACGAAGTGACGGCAATCGTGGACGCGATGGAGCGCGAAGGCGGGCTGAGCGTTGTCGGCGGCTACGCGGCGCCGACCGGCGCGGTCGACGCACTGAGCCGGCGCATTCTTGCCCGACTGTCGCCAGGCACTGCCGGCGGCCTGCCGCGGGCCGCGTTGCCCCAGCAACTGGGAGCCCCCGCGCCTCTCGTCGCGGCGCTGCTCGAACGCCTGGCCGACGATGGGAAATTGGTCCTCAAGGAAGGACGAGTTCTACCGCCGGGACGGGCGGAAGCTCCGCATGGTCCGGAGGCTGATCGCCTGCTGGCCGCGCTCGACCAGGGCGGCATCGCGCCGCCGGACCTGCCGACGCTGGCGCGTTCCCTGGGCGCCTCACCCGCGCTCCTCGACGCCCTGGCGGCCGCCGGTGAACTTGTACGCGTCACGCCGACGTTTGGCCTCACCCAGGCGGGCTACGCGCGCTGGCGGCAGGCCATTGGCGAGGCCTTCGCCGTGAACGATCAGGTGACGGTGAGCCAACTCCGCGACCAGTTGGGCACCAGCCGCAAATACGTCCTGGCGTTCTTGGAGCACCTTGACGCCCGCGCGGTCACCCGGCGCGTCGGCGAAGCGCGCATCCTCCTGGACCTTAGCTGGCTGCCGGAGTAGCGCAGGCGGTGGAGCCACCGCCGCCTGTCCGCGGCACCCCTGCCTGACGCTCGCGCGACCCACTTCTGTGATTCCGAGCGCAGCGAGGAATCTAAGGGGCGGAAAGCATGCGCAACGCCCTTGGAATCCTCACGTTCGTTCGGAACGCCGCGGTCCGGCCCCCTCTACCCTCCGCGGGAGAAGGTTGGGGTGAGGGGATAGAAGAGCCCGGTGGCCCGGGCTGCGCGTAGCCCGGGAGAGTGGCAAATGGGTCTTTCGGCCCCCGCCTCAGCCCTCCGGCAGCGCGGCCACGCCTGGCAGCTCGCGACCCTCGATTAACTCCAACGTGGCCCCACCGCCCGTGCTGAGGTGGGCGAAATCTCCGGCGCGGCCCGAGGCTTGAGCGGCGGCCACGGCGTCGCCGCCCGCCACGACGACCTGGGCGGGCGAGTCGGCGAGAAGCCGCGCCAACCCCAGCGTGCCGCCGGCGAACGGCGCCAGCTCGTAGACGCCAACCGGCCCGTTCCACAGCACCGTCCGCGCACTTGCGAGCGCCTCGGCGTAGGCCGCCAGCGACGCGGGACCAATGTCCAGAATCATGGACTCGGACGGCACGGCGTCCAGCGCCACGGTGCTCGCGGACGCGTCGGCCGCGAGCTCATTCGCCACCACCGCATCCACCGGCAGCACCAGCCGGCAACCGGACGCAATGGCGGCCGACCGAATGCGAGCGACGGCGTCGGACGCGCTCTCCGCCCGCGACCGCCCGATGTCAGCGCCGTCCGCCGCCAGGAAAGTGTTGGCCATCGCCCCGCCCAGGATCAGCACGTCAGCCGTCGCCGCCAGCCGCTCGAGCAGCGCGATCTTGTCGCCGATCTTGGCCCCGCCCACGATGGCCGCAAACGGCCGTGGCGGCCCCTTCACGATCGGGTCCAACGCTTGCAGCTCGGCCAGCATGAGTTGCCCGGCGGCGGCGGGCAGCGCGTGGGCCAGCCCAGTCGTGCTGGCATGCGCTCGATGCGCCGTGCCGAAGGCGTCGTTGACGTAGAAATCGGCCAGCCGCGCCAGCGCGCGCACGTGGACCGGGTCGTTGGCCTCCTCACCGGGGTGGAAGCGAACGTTTTCTAGCAGCAGGACTTCCCCGTCCACGAGCTCGCGCGTGAGCCGCTCGACCTCGGGGCCCACGCTGTCGGGGGCCAGGGGAACCGAAGCGCCGAGGCATTGCCCGAGGCGCTCCGCGACCGGCGCCAGCGATAGCTCCGGGCGCAGCGCACCCCGCGGTCGGCCGAGGTGAGACGCCAGCACCACGCGCGCGCCGCGGTCGCGCAGGTCGCGAATGGTCGGCAGAGAGCCCTTGATGCGGGAGTCGTCCCGGATCGCGCTCCCGTCGAGCGGCACGTTGAAATCGGCGCGGACGAATACCCGCCGGCCCTTGACGTCAAGGTCCGCCAGGCCGCGCTTCATGCGGCGGACCGATCGGCGACGGACGCCACCAGGCGGTTGCGGCTAGACGGCGGCCGCCGCGGGCGTCCCGGCGGCGACCAGCGCCGCCGCGTCGGCCACGCGGCAGGCATAGCCCCACTCGTTGTCGTACCACGCGGCGACCTTGACCAGGTCGTCGCCGATGGCCATGGTGCTCTCGGCCTCGACGATCGACGAGTGCGGGTCGCCGCGCAGGTCCACCGACACCAGCGGCTCGTCGTTGATCGCCATGATGCCCCGCAGCCGGCCCGCGGCCGCCTCGCGCAGGGCGTCGTTGACCTCCGACTCGCTCGCCGCACGCTCCAGGTGCGCCACGAACTCCACGATGGACACCGTGGGCACGGGCACGCGATAGGCCGCGCCGTGCATGCGGCCTTCGAGCTCGGGAATCACCAGCCCGATGGCCTTGGCGGCGCCGGTTGATGTCGGCACGATGCTCATCGCCGCGGAGCGGGCCTCGCGGATGTCGCCCGCCGGGCCGTCGACCAGCGCCTGCGACGCGGTGTAGGCGTGCACCGTGGACATCAGGCCCTTCCGCACGCCGAATTCGCGGTGCAGCGTGTCCAGGGGCGGCGCCAGGCCGTTGGTGGTGCACGACGCGTTGCTCACGACGTGATGAGTGTCGGGATCGTAGCGGTCGTGGTTGACCCCCATGACGAGGGTCAAGTCGGCCCCCGTGGCGGGCGCTGTGATCAGCACGCGCTCGGCGCCGGCGTCCAGATGCAGCGCGGCGCGATCCCGCGCGGTGCCGACGCCGGTGGCCTCGATCACCAGTTGCGCGCCCAAATCGCCCCACGGCAGAAGGTTCCACTCCCGCTGCGAGGTAGTCGGGATGCGACGTCCGTCGACCACCAGGTCCGTGCCATCCACGGCCACCTCGCCTGGAAAGCGCCCATAGTTGCTGTCGTAGCGCAGCAGGTGGGCCAGCATCTCCAGGTCCACCAGCTCGTTGATGCCCACGACCTCGGCCTGCGGCTGACGCTCCAGCAGCGCGCGAAATGCTTGCCGGCCGATCCGCCCAAACCCGTTGATGGCAATGCGCACGTCGTGCCCTCCCGCGCAGCGCCCGATCGCGCGTCGAGTATAGGCCCGACCGTGCGGCGAACGCTCACGCCCGATCGCGCTCCACGGCCCCGCGTAGAATTGCGCCCCAGGCACCCTTCAGCATCCAGGCCGCGCCGCACGTGCCGGGCGCGGCGGGCGGAGCCGCCATGTCAAGTGTGAACGCCGCGCCCGCGCCTCCGATCCCGGACGGTGTGCCTCGGCGCGACGCGGTGATGGCGCGCGCCTCCGGCGAGAATTTTCCCGTCGCCATGCGGCTGCTGCCGCCGGACGCGCGCCGCCACCTGCTCGCCGTCTATGGATTTGCCCGGCTCGTGGACGAGCTGGGCGATGCGGCCGAAGGCGATCGCCTGGCCTTGCTCGACTGGCTCGACGACGAGGTGTCGGCCATCTACGCCGGGCGGGCGCCGGCGCACCCGATCATGCGCCGGCTGGTCGCCACCGTCCGCGCGGCGGACATCCCCGACGAGCCGTTCCGCCGCCTCATCCAGGCCAACCGCCAGGATCAGACGGTCCACACTTACGAGACCTTCGAGGAGCTTGTGGGCTACTGCGAGCTGTCGGCCAATCCCGTGGGACGCATGGTGCTGCACGTGTTTGGCGCGTTCACGCCCGAGCGCGTGTGGCTGTCGGACCAGATCTGCACCGGCTTGCAGTTGGTCGAGCACTGGCAGGACATTGCCGAGGACTACGACAGCGGCCGTGTCTACGTGCCCCGTGAGGACCTGGAGCGCTTCGACTGCCGGCCCGAGGACTTCGGGCTGCGCGTGACCACGCCCGAGTTTCGCGAGCTCATGGCATTCGAGGTCGACCGTGCCGAGGCGCTCCTTGACCGCGGCGCCTCATTGAGCCGGCTGCTCCCCGGGACCTACGGGATGGCCATCGCGGCGTTCACCGAGGGCGGGCGGGCCGCGCTGCACGCGATTCGCGACGCCGACTACGACGTGCTGGGACGCGCGCCCCGCCCGACGCTGCGGCACAAGGCGCGCGCCGCGCGCGCCTTGGCACGCCTCTGGATGAGCTGGTAGCCCGTGGAAGTCGACGCCGCCTACGACGTCTGCGAGCAGATCACCCGCTCGCGCGCCGCGAACTTCTATTGGGGCATTCGCCTGCTTCCGCCGCCGAAGCGACGGGCGCTCAGCGCCGTCTACGCCTTCGCGCGGCAGATCGACGACATCGGCGACGGTTGCCTGCCGCCGCCCGCCAAGGCCACCGCGCTGGCGGAAGCGCGGCAACGGCTTGAGTCCACGGGCAATGGCGCCGTCGACCCGGTCATGACGGCGTTGCGCCACGCCGCCGATCGATTCCCCGTGCCGCTGGACGCGTTTGGCGATCTGATCGACGGCGTGGAGATGGACGTGCGCGGCGACACCTACGAGACCTTCGACGACCTGGTGGTCTATTGCCGCCGCGTCGCCGGCAGCATCGGGCGACTCTCCCTGGGCGTGTTCGAATCACGCGACATGGCCCGGGCCGAGCCGCTGGCCGACGAGTTGGGCGTGGCGCTCCAGCTCACCAACATCCTCCGCGACGTGCGGGAGGACCTGGCGCAGGGCCGCGTGTACCTGCCGCGCGAGGACCTCGCGGCATTCGCTTGCGAGCTGCGCCCGCCGCTCACGGCGACCCCGGCGTTCGCGGCGCTGATTCGTTTCCAGGCCCAGCGCGCCCGGCGGCAATTCGACATGGGGTTGCAGCTGCTGCCGTTGCTCGACTGGCGCAGCACCGCCTGCGCCGCCGCCATGGCCGGCATCTACCGGCAGGTCCTGAAACGCATCGAGCAAGACCCGGCCGCCGTGACCCGCGGGCGGGTATCGCTGTCCACCGGGGCCAAGGTGCGCGTCGCGCTGTGGAGCCTGCTCCGCGGATGAGCCGCCACTTCGTCGTGGTTGGCGGCGGACTGGCGGGATGTTCGGCGGCGCTCACCTGCGCCGACGCCGGGGCGCGCGTGACGCTGCTCGAGGCGCGGCGGCGTCTCGGTGGGGCCACCTACTCGTTTCAGCGCGACGGGCTGTGGTTCGACAACGGCCAGCACGTGCACCTGCGCTGCTGCACGGCCTACCGCGCCTTCATCGACCGCATCGGCGCCTCCGACATGGTCACCATGCAGCGCCGGCTCGCGATCCCGGTCATCCGGCCCGGGCACGGCGTGGCCTGGATCAAGCGGGCCAATCTACCGGCTCCGCTGCACCTTGCCCTCAGCCTGGGAACCTACCGGCACCTGTCGGTCGTCGAGCGCCTGCAATTGGCGCGCGCGCTGATCGGGTTGATGCGCCTCGATCTGCGCGACGTGTCGCTGGACGCCCACACCTTCGGGCGCTGGCTGCGCGCCCGCGGCCAGTCGGACGGCTCGCTCGAGGCGCTGTGGGACCTGATCGTGCTGCCCACGGTGAACCTGCCGTCGGCGGAGGCCTCGTTGAGCCTCGCGGCCATGGTCTTCAAGGTCGGTCTGCTGCGCGATCGGTCGGCAGCGGACATGGGTTACACGACGACCACCCTGGGCCGCGCGCATAGCGACCAGGGACTGCGCGCCCTGCGAGCGGCGGGCGTGGACGTGCAGCTCGGCGTCGCCGTTTCGGAGGTGGGAGTTGAGCCCGGGGGAGAGTTGCGCGTGCGGCGGCAAGGTGAAGACCTGGCGGCCGACGCCATCGTGCTGGCGGTGCCGCACTCGCAGGCGGCGCGGCTCGTGCCGGCGGACGCCGATCCCGAGGCGGCGCGGTTCGCGGACCTGGGAGCCGTGCCCATCGTGAACTTGCATGTGATCTACGACCGGCCGGTCATGCCCCATCCGTTCGCGGCCGGCGTCGGCACGCCCGTGCAGTGGGTCTTCGACCGTACCCAGGCCGCCGGGCTATCCGAGGGCCAGGCGCTGGCCGTCTCGCTCTCGGGCGCCGTCGCCTACGCCCAGGTGCCCACCGACGTGTTGCGCGAGCAGTTCGTCGCCGAGTTGGCGCGCCTCTTTCCCCGCGCGCGTGAGGCGCGGGTTCGGGGGTTCTACGTCACGCGCGAGCACCAGGCCACGTTTCGCCAGGGTCCGGGCAGCCTGGCGCGGCGTCCCGGGCCCCGCACCACCCTGCCGAACCTGGCTCTTGCCGGCGCCTGGACCGACACCGGCTGGCCCGCGACCATGGAGGGCGCCGTGCGGAGCGGCAACCGCGCGGCGGATCACGCGCTGAAGGCGCTGGGCCTGCCGACGCCGGTCGAGGCATGACCCGCGCGTACCCGCCGGGACGCGCCGCGCGTTGCTATATTCGCCAGGCGGCGGACCCCTCAACGACAAGGAGTGGCGTCGTCTCGTGATTCGACGTGTGACGGACCCCGCCTCCGGAACCCGTCCCGGTCCCGTGCGCACTGGGGCGTCCAGCGACGTCCGCGAAGGCGCGCGCGTGGCGCTGGAGCGCGCCTCCAGCCAGCTGCTCGAACAGCAAGACGCCCAGGGCGTCTGGCGTGGCGAGCTTGGCACCAACGTCACCATCGAGGCCGAGGACCTGTTTTTGCGCGAGTTCCTGGACATCCTCGAGCCCGACGTCTTGCGGGCGACGGCGGCATGGATTCGGCAGCGGCAGCGGGACGACGGCACCTGGGCCAACTTCCACGACGGCCCCGGCGAGCTCTCCACGACGGTCGAGGCCTATGTCGCCCTGCGCCTGGCGGGCGACGCGCCCGAAGCCGAGCACATGCAGCGCGCCGCCGCTTGGATCGTGGATCAGGGCGGGCTGGCGGCCACCCGCGTGTTCACCCGCATGTGGATGGCGCTGCACGGCTGGTGGGACTGGGACGAGCTGCCGGCCATTCCACCCGAAATGATCTTCCTGCCCACCTGGGTGCCGCTCAACATCTACGACTTCGGTTGCTGGGCCCGGCAGACCATCGTGGCGCTCAGCATCGTGCGCGCCTATCGCCCGGTCAGGCCCGCCGACTTCACCATCGAAGAGCTGCGCAGCGGGACGGCTCCGCGGGTGAGCGCCTCGCTGCGCACGTGGAAGGGGTGGTTTACCTGGATCGACCGGGCGCTGCAGCGCTACGAGCGGCGGCCGCTGGGATGGCTCCGCGCCGCCGCCCTGCACCGTGCCGAATCCTGGGTCATGCGGCGGCAAGAAGCCGATGGCTCCTGGGGCGGCATTCAGCCCCCTTGGGTCTACTCCATCATTGCGCTGCGCCTGCGCGGCTACGGCATGACCCAGCCCGTCATCAAGCATGCTCTCGAGGGCCTTGAACGGTTCACGATTTGGGACGGGGGCGTGCGTCGCCTCGAGGCGTGTCAGTCGCCCGTCTGGGACACCGCGCTGGCGCTGGTGGCGCTGGCCGACGCCGGCATACCGCCCGACGCCCCGGCCTTGCGCCGCGCCGGCGAGTGGCTGGTCGGCGAAGAGGTGTCCCAGCAAGGCGATTGGGCGATCCGTCGCCCCTATCTCCACCCCGGCGGCTGGGCCTTCGAGTACGAAAACCGCAACTACCCGGACGTCGACGACACCGCCGAGGTCATCCTCGCCCTGCGCCGCGTCGACGTGCCCAACGCCAAGGGGGCCATCGACCGCGGCGTCGCCTGGACGCTCGGCATGCAATGCGTGGACGGCGGCTGGGCGGCGTTCGACGCCGACAACACCCGCACGCTGTGCCGCGCGCCGGCATTCTGCGACTTCGGCGAGGTCATCGACCCGCCCAGCGCCGACGTGACCGCACACGCGATCGAAATGCTGGCCCTCGAAGGCAAGACCTACAACGCCCGCGTCCAACGCGGGATCGCGTGGCTCCGGTCCGCGCAAGAGCCCGACGGCTCGTGGTTTGGGCGCTGGGGCGCCAACTACATCTACGGCACCGGGGCGGCGGTTCCCGCCCTGGTTGCGGCCGGCGTCTCACCCGACGACCCGTCCATCCGACGCGCCGTGCACTGGCTGGCCGCGCGCCAGAATCCCGATGGCGGCTGGGGCGAGGACCTCAGGTCCTACGACGATCCCGCAGGCTGGTCGGGTCGAGGCGCCAGCACCGCCTCGCAGACGGCTTGGGCGCTGCTCGCGCTCGTGGCGGCCGGCGACGACGGGTCCGTGACGCGCCGCGGCGTCGAATACCTCGTCGACACCCAGCGCGAGGACGGCTCGTGGGACGAACCGCTATACACCGGCACCGGCTTTCCCGGCGCCTTCTACATCAACTATCACCTCTATCGCTTGATCTTTCCCGTCATGGCGCTGGGGCGCTACGTGAACGGCTGGCACGCCGGGCGGCTCACGCGGTTCGTACTGGACGGAGCTCATGGAACGTCGTAGCTTTCTCGTGCTGGCTCCCGGACTCTAGGCGCTCATGGGCGTTCCTCTGCGGCAAACGGTGACCGTTGCCCGCTATCTGATGACGCAGCGGCTGCGCGGGCGCGAGAAGTTTCCGCTGATCGTCGAGCTCGAGCCGCTCTACGCCTGCAACCTGGCCTGCGCCGGCTGCGGCAAGATCCAACATCCGGTCGCGACGCTGCGCAAGCGCATGCCCGTCGAGCAGGCCGTGGCCGCCGTCGAGGAATGCGGCGCGCCCATGGTGTCCATCGCCGGCGGCGAGCCGCTGGTGCATCCCGAGATTCACAAGATCGCCGACGAGCTCGTGCGGCGGCGCAAGTTCGTCTACCTCTGCACCAACGCCCTGCTGCTCGAGCGCAAGCTCTCGCTCTTCACGCCGTCGCCCTACTTCGCCTTCGCCATTCACATCGACGGTTTGCGCGAGCGGCACGATGAATCGGTGTGCCAGGAAGGCGTGTTCGACAAGGCGGTGGAAGCCATCAAGGCGGCCAAGCACGCCGGATTCCGCGTCACCACCAACACCACGTTCTTCACCCACGACACCCCGGACAACGTGCGCGCGGTGCTGGACTTCCTCAACGACGAGTTGGAAGTGGACCACATGATGATCTCCCCCGGCTACGCCTACGAGAAGGCCCCCGACCAGGAGCACTTCCTGCCGGTGGAGCAGACGCGGCGGCTCTTCCGCGAAGCCTTTCGCGGCGGCGGGCGCAAGCGCTGGCGCCTCAATCACAGCCCGCTCTTCCTCGACTTCCTGGAAGGCAAGGTCGACTACGACTGCACCGCCTGGGGCATACCCAGCTACTCGATCTTCGGCTGGCAGCGGCCCTGCTATCTCATGGCGGACGGCTACGTCGAGACCTACCAGGAGTTGATCGAGACCACGGATTGGGACAGCTACGGCCGCGGCCGCGATGAGCGCTGCGACAACTGCATGGCGCACTGCGGCTACGAGCCCACCGCCGTGGCCGCCACCGGCAGCTCGCTGCGCGAGTCCCTCCGAGCCTTCGCCTCCGCGCTGAACTAGCCCCGCGGCCCGGCGCCCAACCGGCCTGCCGCGCCCACCCTGGCATTCGAGCGCCCCGCTCCCGTCATTCCGAGCGCAGCGAGGAATCTAAAGCGCGCGTCCTCTACCTCCAGGCAAAGTCACGGCCGGTCAACTCCCATCACCCCCCCCGCCGAATGTCGGAGTTGGCCATCTATATCGCGCTACGATATATTGATTCGCGATATAGCATGTGGCCCTTCAGAGTCTGACCAGGGTCATCCTTTCGAAAGAAGGTGGTTGGCCATTGCCGAATCGAAGCCCCCTGGATCCGCTTCCTCTCCCCGTCGCCCAGCTTCACATCCTGTTGGCCTTGGCGCCTGGCGACAAGCACGGCTACGCGATCATGCGAGAGGTCGAGGCTTTGACCAATGGAGCGGTCACGATGGGCCCCGGCACGCTGTACGGGGCTGTGAAGAAGATGCTGAAGTCGGAGCTTGTCGAGGAGAGCGACGAACGGCCAGACCCCGAACTGGACGATCAGCGTCGCCGCTACTACCGGATCACCGGTCTTGGCAAGCGTGTGCTCGACGCTGAGATCAACCGCATGGAGCGGCTGGTGCATGCCGCCAGGTTGATACAGGCGACCGCCACGCGAAGGCCCAGTGCCTGAGGCGTTCCACGAGCGCGTGTACCGCTGGTTGCTCGCCTTGTATCCGAGAGAACACCGGCGGGAATACGGGGAGTTGATGGTCCAGCTCTATCGGGACCGGATGCGTCGCGATGGCAAGGGATTCGCCGGACTGTCCGTCTGGATTCACCTGATCGTGGACCTCTGTGGATCTGCTGCGAGAGAACACACGGAAGGAGTTGACATGAAGAGTCGAACAAGGTTTGGGATCGCGTTGGCCGGCGTGGTTGTAGCCGGCGGCATCGGCGCGGGTGTCCTCTTGGCCAATTCGGACGGCGAGCCGAGCGTCTCGTTGTCGTGGCAGGAGACAGACGTGGCTGCGAACGGCGAACCGGAGGTTTCGCTGTCGTGGCTGCCAACTGGTGACGCTGGATCGAGCGCCCTCATTGCCGGTTCGGGCGCCGAGCCGAGGGTCTCCCTGTCGTGGCAGCAGACAGACGCGGTTGCGCACGGCGAACCGAAGATCTCGCTGTCATGGGAGAAGGCGGATCAGATCGCTCCCGAATAGCGCGGGGCTGTTCAAGCGGAGACTTTCCGCGGGGCGGGACCGAACGGACCCAAAAGTATGGTCACCACCCAGAGACTCTGGCCTGCTACGTGGCGGGGCCGTCGCCGGCCCCGCCCTGCCGCGGCGCCGACCCGCCGGCCTGCCCCTGCCCGCGACGAAACACGAGCCATGACACGCTCGTCGAGATGGCCGCCGTAATGAGCGCCCCCAGCAGCGCCCAGCCGAAGCTCTCCACGTAGATCGGCGGAATGATCTGGCCGGCCAGCCAAAACATGAACGCGCCCACCACGAAATGCCCGAACCCCAGCGTCACGACCATGAAGCAGCAGGTGAGCGGCAGGGTGGCCAGGTACATCAGCGGGCGCACGTAGACGTTCAGCGCCGCCAGCACCGCGGAAAATGCCGCCGCCGTCGCCCAGTACATCAGCGATCCGGTCTCCGGCAGCCGGACATACGGGTCCAGCAGCAGGGCCGTCAGCAACACGCCCAAGAACGCTCCGGCCCAGTGCACCGCGAACTGGTGAACCGTCCGCTCGAAGTTCCAGCGCACCCGCACCGGGGGTTGGCCGTTTACGACGCCGCCACCGACGGCTCGGCCACTTTGACCAGCACCTTGCCGACATTCGCGCCCGTGAACAGGCGCAGAAAGGCCGCCGGGGCGTTCTCCAGGCCCTCGACGATGTCCTCGCGATACTTGAGACGTCCCGCGTCGATCCAACCCACCAGCTCCCGCAGAGCCTCATCGGTGCGGTCGAAGTAGTCGTTGGCGAAGAAGCCCTCCATGCGGGCGCACGCCAGGGCCAGCGGCACCGAATGCCGCGGCGCCACGTCCGGCTCCTCCAGGTTGTATTGCGAAATGAAGCCGCACAGCACGACGCGGGCGTACATGCGCAGGTGTTGCAGCGCCATGTCCAGGATGCGGCCGCCGACGTTGTCGAAGTACACGTCCACGCCGTCGGGACAGGCGCGTTTGAGGGCGGTTGCCAGGTCGTCGGTGCGGTAGTTGATCGCCGCGTCGAAGCCGAGGTCCTGCGTGAGGTGCCGGCACTTGGCCTCCGTGCCGGCAATGCCCACTGCGCGGCAGCCCTTGATGGCGGCGATCTGGCCCACGGCGGAGCCGACGGCACCGGCGGCGCCCGACACCAGCACGGTCTCACCTGGGCGCGGCCGGCCAACCTCGAGCAGGCCGAAATAGGCCGTGAGCCCGGGCATGCCCAGGATGCCGACGCCGGTCTGGATGGGGGCGATTGCTGGATCGATCACGCGGAGCTCGTCTGCCGCCAGCGTGCCGTAGGCCTGCCACCCGATGCGTCCCACCACGGTCTGCCCCACGGCCACGGCGGGAGACGCCGTCGCCGCCACCTCGCCCACCACCTCGGCGGTGACGACTTCGCCGACATTGGTCCGCGGCCCGCGGATGGCCCAGCGCATATAGGGGTCCACCGAGAGCCACAGCGTGCGCACCAGCGCCTCGCCGTCGCCCGGCTCGGGGATCGGCGTCTCCTCGAGCCGAAAGTTCTCGGCTGTCGGCATGCCATGGGGCCGGCTGGCGAGGACGTAGCGCCGGTTGGCGGATTCAGTCATGGGTGTCTGCACGCGGCGCGGGGGTGCCATGGTACCCACGGCGCATTGGCGAATTGCATAGAATCTGCATGAGCGCTGCATCGGCGCTCAATCGGCTCCCAATAGCATCCAATGGGCTTGGTGCGATCGCCGCACCCAGGGAGGACCATTGTGAGCGTATCGCCGGGCGTCGCGGGCGCGAGCGTCGCACAAGCTCAAGGCAGGGCGACCCACGGCCGCCTGCTGCTGCGAGATGCTCGGCCAACCGACCGGCTCCCCGCGGGAGCGCTGCTGCGCGAGGCGCTGACTCCGCAGCTCGCCGACGCCATATTTGGCCTGGGCGCTTCCGGCGCCACGCGGTACTTCGAGCGGCTGTTTCAGCTTCCGGGCACTCTGTGGAGCTATGACATCACCACGCTGGCCGAGCTCGACAGCGAGGTGGTGGGCTTGGTGTCGCACGCGCCGTGGGCGGTGCTTGCCCAGCGGCGCCGGTCAACCCTGTGGGGCTATTGGCGCGCCTACGGGCTTCGCGGGCTGCTGAAGTTGATTCCTCGCATCCGCGCCCTCATGCGCGCCAGCCCGGCCGTGCCGCCGGACCATTGGTTCATTCCCTGCCTCGCCGTGGCGCCCGAGCACCGCGGCAACGGCGTCGCGCACGCCCTATTGCAGACGGTGTACCGGCACGCCGATGCGCATGCCCCGGCGTGCAGCCTCTACGTGCCGACCAGCAATGCGACCGCGCGCGAGTTCTACGACCGCGCGGGCTACGTGGAGCGAGAGGGGGCGGACTCGGAGTTGCTCCACCGTCTCGCCGGCGTGCGTGGACGGGTCCGATTCGAGCGGACGCTCGCCAACGGCAAACCCGCCTAGCGGCGCGGCGCCACTAGCGCCCGCGCGATGAAGGGCGCCAGGCCATCTTCATGTAGCGGTCGCCCTGCTCGAGCTCGTCCAGCATTTGTGCCAGTCGCCGCAGCTTGGTCGGCTCGCGCTTCGCCCGGTCGATCCAGCCGAGGTAGTCGTTGCGCTGATACGGGGGCCGGCGGCGGTACGCGTCCATCAGGCCGCGTTCGAGCAACGCGCGCTCGACGAACTCCGGCATTGGGTTCAGGGGCCGCTTCAGGGTCGACGGCGGCATACGCGCCTCACGCCATCGAGTCGACGATGCCAAGGATACGCAGCGCGCCGGTCGGACCGCCGCTCAATCTCACCCAATCGAACCCCCGGCGCATCAAGCGACGCGCCTCCCGCTGACGTTCTAACCGTGATTTCGAACATCCGCCGCGTCCGGTAATATGGCCGTCCCTCTCGCGACGGTGACGCAAATGACGATCGCTCGACTCCCCGGCTTCGGGGAGTCTCGCAGGCCGCTCCAGCTCCCGCGGCGGCAGCTCCTACAGCTTGGCGCGGGGGCCGCGCTCGGCGGCGCGCTGCACGTGGGGCCGGCACGGCTGGTCGCCCAGGACCGCGCCCCCTGGTGGGTCTTCGTGTCCGAGCACCGCGCCGACCTCGGCTATGTCGTGGAGGATATTCCGCAGGGCCAATTCGCCTCGACCTACACGTCGCTCGGCGGCAGCGCGGTGGCGGGTGCGGGCATCAGCGCGAGGTTTCGCGACGGGTCGGGCGATCCACTCTGCCAGGCATTCGAGCGTCTCGTGCTGCACGTATCGCCGGTCACACGGAGCGTCCGGCCGGTGCCGCTGCTCAAGATGGCGAGCGAGGGCGGATTCGACGACTTCCTCGAGGCCGAGCATGGAATCCCCCCGGCCTGGACCGCTCGTGCGGCTTCCAGTCTCGGGATTAGCGGCGATTTCGCAGAGGCCTACCACGCCTTCGGCAACTGGCCCGTCTTGGGCGCGCCGGCGACGCCGCCGGTGCGCGTGCAGGGCGTGGTGATGCAACGATTCGACAACGCCGTGATCAGGCTGCCTGACGGCGGTGGGCCCGAAGACGCCGAGTTGGCGCCCGTACCGCTCTATCTGCGGGCGGCCGGATACTTTCCCGACACGCCCTTCCTGCCGCGCTCGCTGCCGGTATATCCGATGGAGGCGCCACCGGTGATCCGCCACGGCGACGCCACGCAACCGTATCTCTTCGTCACGGTCGACGACTGCTGGGACCCGGAAATGACCAGCCGCGCCCTCGACATTGCCCGCGACGAGCGGATCAAGATCACGTTCTTTCCCGTCGGTACGGTGCTCCGGACGAACCCGGACCTCTGGCGCCGGGCAATCTTCGAGGGACACTCGATCGAGAACCACACGTATTCGCATCTGCCGTTGCCTGACCTGAGCGATGGCCGCATTCGCTGGGAGCTGGACGAGGCCGGACGCCAGGTCAATTCCGCATTGGGCTACGCGTACCCACAGCTGTTCATGCGGCCGCCGCTGGGTGCGGGCATTCCAGACGCGCGGAACCGCCTGGTTCGAATCTCGCAGGCTGCGGGGCTCCACATTGCCATGTGGACGGTAGATTCCAAGGGATGGCACTACCCTCGCGACGGTGGTACCCGCGCGCAAGACTTCGTGCTGGGCAACCTGACCGAGAAACTTCAAACCGGGGCAGTTCTACTTCTCCACGCCCTCGCCAGCGACATTGCCGCGCTGCCCCGGCTCGCGCGCGAAATCCACAGCGCGGGCCTCCAGAGCGTGAACCTGCGTGACCAGCTGCATCTCCCCGGCCAGACCATCGACAACGGCGATCCGTCGTCGACGTGCCCGGAGACCCTCCCCGATGCGGCGGAGTGGTGCTGACTGGCCAGCGCGCGCGGGTGGAGACGATTGCTAACTGAGGTCTAGAACGCCCCGTCAGGCCGTCTGCGGCCGCCCGCGCCGAACCGCCGCAGGCGCAGCGAGTTCCCCACCACCGACAGCGACTCCAAGGCCATCGCCAACGCGGCCAGCATCGGGTCGAGTTGCACGCCCAGCAGGGGGAAGAACGCCCCGGCGGCGAGCGGAATGACCAGAATGTTGTAGCCAAACGCCAACGCCAGGTTCTCCTTGATGGTGCGCACCGTGCGACGGCTCAGGCGAACGGCCGTCAGCACGCCGCGCAGATCGCTGCGCACCAGGGTGACGTCTCCCGCCGCCATGGCGATGTCGGCGCCCGCCCCCATGGCGATGCCCAGATCGGCCTGGGCCAGCGCCGGGGCGTCGTTGATGCCGTCGCCCGCCATCACCACCCGCGCGCCCCGCGCTTGCAGCTCGCGGACGACCGCTGCCTTGTCGTCGGGTCGCACGCGCGCGCGCACTTCGTCGATCCCACCCGCGCGCGCCACCGCCTGCGCCGTCTCCGGTCGGTCGCCGGTGAGCATCACCACTCGCAGGTCCATGCGCCGCAGCGCGGCCACCGTGTCGGCCGCCTCGGGCCGCACGGTGTCGGCCACCGCCAGCACCCCGGCCAGCTGGCCATCGATCGCCGCGTACAGCGGCGTGCGACCCTGCGCCGCCAACCTCGCGACATCGAAGTCATCGGCGTCCAGCGACACACCGGCCTGCGCCAGCAACTCCGACGTGCCGACGATGACTGGACGTTCCTCCACGATGGCCTGCACGCCGCCGCCGGTGACCGAGTGAAACTCGTCGGCCCGTGGGACCGCGACGCCCCGAGCCCTGGCGCCGCGTACGATCGCGCGACCGAGCGGGTGTTCCGAGTCGGCCTCGGCGCCCGCCGCCAGCCGCAGCAGTTCGGCTGGCGGGATGCCGTCGTGCGGCAGCACGTCCACCAGCTCGGGCTCGCCGTGGGTCAGCGTGCCGGTCTTGTCCAGCAACACCGTGTCGATCTTGCCCGCCGCTTCGAGCGCCTCGCCGCTGCGAATCAGCACCCCGTGCTCGGCGCCCCGGCCCGTCCCGACCAAGATGGCCAGGGGCGTGGCCAGGCCGAGCGCGCAGGGACACGCGACCACCAGCACGGCCACGAAGCTCACCAGCGCGTGTGCCGCCCTGGGGTCGGGGCCGACCGCCGCCCACACCGCCAATGCGGCCAGCGCAATCACAATCACCGCGGGCACGAACCGCCCGGCCACGCGATCCGCCAGCCGCTGCAGCGGCGCCTTGGTGGTCTGGGCTTGCTCCACCAGACGCACGATCTGCGCCAGCACGGACTCGCGGTCCACCGCCGTCGTGCGGATGCGGAGACGCCCCGTGGTGTTGAGCGTCGCCCCGACCACCTGGTCGCCGGCGGTTTTCTCCACCGGCACGCTCTCGCCCGTGATCAGCGATTCGTCGACCGCCGATGCGCCGTCCACGACCTCGCCGTCCACCGGGATCTTGGCGCCCGGCGAGACATGGACGATGTCGCCGACTTGCACGCTGTCCAGCGGAACCTCGACACGCTCACCGTCGCGCTCGACCAGCGCCGTTGCCGGCCGCAGGTTCATGAGGCGCTTGATTGCGTTCGACGCCTGACCCTTGGCCCGCGCCTCGATCCAACGTCCGAGCAGCACCAGGCCGATGATGATCATGGCCGTGTCGTAGTGATGCATGGCGGCGCCGTTTTCCAGGAGCGAGGGCCAAATCGTCAGCACCAGGCTGGACCCATAGGCCGCGCTGGTGCCCACGGCGATCAAGGTGTTCATGTCGGCGCCGCCGCGGCGCAGCGCCGTCCACGTCCCCCGGTAGAAGCGCCACCCGAGCACGAACTGCACCGGCGTCGCCAGCGCCAACTGCACGACCGGGTTCGCGAATACCTCGGGCCGCCAGAGGCCCGGGATATAGGTCGCGCCCGCCCAGAGCACCAGCAGGCCCAGGCTCACGGCCGCCGCGGCCTGCCAGCCCAGCAGCCGCTGCTCGCGGCGCCGCGCGGCGTCCCATGAGCCGACCTCGCGTTCGGCGGCGCCCGCCGCCGGCGGTGCGACAAGCTCGTACCCCGCCGCCTCCACCGCGGCGGCGAGGTCGGCGAGTGTCGCCGTGCCCCGAATCGCCCGCACGTGCGCCCGCTCCGAGGCCAGGTTGACCGCCGCCTCGAGCACGCCCGGCGCCCCACGCAGGGAGTCTTCCACGCGCGACACGCACGAGGCGCAGCTCATGCCCCCGATCTGCGCGTGCATTTCGGTGGTCGGCACGTCGTATCCCGCCGCCTCCACCGCCGCCGCAAGCGCGGCGGTGTCCGTCCGGGCCGGGTCGAACTCCGCCGCGGCCGTTTCGGTGGCGAGGTTCACCGTCGCCGCCACCACCCCCTCGACACCCGACAACGCCTCTTCGACGCGCCCGACGCACGAGGCGCAGGACATCCCGTCAATCCGGAGCGTCACCTCGGTCGTCTCGCGCGCGGGCGCGGCGGTGGTCACGTCGGGCCCGCCTCCGTCGGCGCGGGCTCCGGGACCGATCCGCCGTCGGCGAGCGCCTCGGCCACGCTCTCGAGGACCTCTCCCGTCGACGCGACACGACGCAGGTGCCCCGTTCCCTTCATGACCTCCAGCAGCTCGCGGATCACGCGCTCGCGCTCGGCGGGGTCGTCGCTGCGGATGGCGGCAGCGACGCAGGTTTGGAGGTGACGCTCGAGAATGGCGGCGTTCACCCTTTCGATGGCGCCCTGAATCGCCAGCGTCTGCTTGAGGATGTCTGTGCAGTAGGCCTCGTCCGCAATCATGCGCTCGACGCCGCGCGCGTGCCCCTCGATTGACCTCCAGCGATTGACGAGTCGCCGCGTCGCATCGTCCATGGATTTGCTCTTTCTACCCCACCCCACCTGGGGTGCATCTCAAACCTACGACATAGAGGCGTCCGGGGCAATGGGCGCCACTTCGCGAAGTCTGTGGGACAGCCGGTCGTGGGACGCGGGGCCGTTGCCGCGCGGCCTGGCGACCGACCACGTGCGGTCGCTTGTAGCGCGTCGGATAGAGCCCGGCGGCGGCCCGTCCGCCGGACGGCTGACCGGCGGTGGGCGCGTGGCTATCCTTGACGCGCGGCGCGAGGCGTGCGCCGGTGCACGGAGGGCCGGACCGATCGATCAGGCGCTCTGGCTGCTTGCACTGGTCGCGTTCGCCGTGCTCGGGGTGCCCTGGGCGCGCCTGGCCTTCGGACGGCTGACCACCCGCGGCCTCGCGCTCGCCGCGCCCCTCGGGTTCTTCCTGTTTCACTACGTCGCCTGGCTCGGGCTGTTCACCGGCTGGTTCCGCAACGGCACGACCTACGCCTGGGCCGCGCTCGCGGTCTTCGCGGCCGCGACGGCGGCGCTGGCCTGGCTCATGCGGGCGGACCTGCGCGAGCTTTGGCCGCGCCGGCGCCTCTGGGTCTGGGGCATGGCGGCGCTCCTCGTCGCCTACGGCGTCGGCGTGGGGATGCGCTGGCTCAATCCCGAGATCGCCGGCACCGAAAAGCCCATGGACCTGGCACTGCTCAGCGCCACCATGCGCAGCCCGGACTTCCCACCGCTCGACCCGTGGTTTGCGGGCGAGACGATCAACTACTACTACCTGGGCTACTCGATGGGCGGCGCCCTGGCGCACCTGGCGGGTGCGTCGCCCGCCGTGGCCTACAACACCTACCTCGCCACGCTGCTGGCATTGCTCGTCGTGGGCGTCGGCTCGGCGGGCTACGACCTGGCCGCGATGCTCGGCGCCGGGCCGCGGCGCGCGCTGCGGGCGGCGGTTGGGTCGGTGCTCGTCGGAGTCGTCGCCGGCAACTTGGCCATCACGCGCGCCGTGGTGACCGAGGAGTTTCGCGGCCAGACCGGCTTCTGGCCGGGCATTGGGTGGAACGCTTCACGCGTCATCGAGCGGCAGCCGGTCGATGGCGTGGCTGACAAGACGATCAACGAGTTCCCGGCCTTCTCCTTCATTCTCGGCGATCTGCACCCTCACGTGATGGCGCTGCCATTTGCCGTGATGGCCGCCGGCCTCGCGTTGCAAGGCATTGCGGTCTGGTGGCGGCCCGGCGCCGACAGGAGCTGGACGCCGTGGGCAGGCTCGCTGCTCGCGGGACTCTTGGTCGGCGGCCTCTACGGGCTGAATGCGTGGGACCTGCCGACCTATGGGGTCCTCGTCATCGGCGCGGCCTTCCTGGCGCACCTTGGCGGGCCGGGGACGCGCGCCTGGGGCCGGCTGCTGGTCCACGCCGCATTGATCGTCGTGGCGGCGGCCGTCGCCTGGCTGCCCTACAGCCTGAACGTCACCCTGCTCAGCGAGGGACTGGGGGTGGTGCCCACGCGCACGCTAGCGCTGCACTTCCTGCAGGTGTTCGGTCTGCTGGGCTTGCTCGCCGTGGCGGGGCTGGTCGCGCTGCTGGCGGACGGCTCGCGGTCGACGCGCGTCTGGCTCGGCGTGAGCGCGGCCGTCGCGGCACTGGCCGTGCTGGTCACCGGCGGGGAAATCGCGGGCGTCCTCCTCGTCGTGCTGGTCCTGGCGGTGGCGGCGATGGGGCGCCCGCAAGCCGCGCCGGGACCGTTCGCCCTTGGCCTTCTGGTGGCGGCCGCGTTCGGCCTGATGCTGGTGGTCGAGCTGGTCCACGTGGACGACTTCTTCGGACCGCCCTATGTCCGCATGAACACCGTGTTCAAGGTGCACTACCAGGCATGGGCCTTGCTGGCGATTGCCGCGGGTCCGGCGCTCCTCGTAACCTGGCGCAAGCTTTCCGACGCCGGCGGCCCGGGGTGGGCGGTGGCCCGCGCCGGTTATGCCAGCGTGGTCGCGGTGCTGCTGGTGCTGGCGTTGAGCTACTCCGCGGTCGCCCTGCGCGACAAGGCGGCCGACAGCAAGGTCAGCGGCACGATTGACGGGCTGGCGCAAGCCGAGCGGCTGCACGCCGACGATCTGGCAGCGGCGCGCTGGCTGGCGCGAAACGCGGGGGACGCGGCCGTCGTTCTGGAAGCGCCGGGTACTCCGTACAGTGAGATGTCACGCATCGCCACGTGGTCGGGTGTGCCGACCGTGATCGGCTGGACGCAACATGAGCAGCTATGGCGCGGGAGCATTCCCGAGATCGGCGAGCGCGCCGACGCCGTTGACCGAATCTATGCGGCGGCGGATGCCGCGGAAGCCCTGCGACTCATGCGCCGCTACGGCGTGACGCACGTGGTGTTCGGCCGCATCGAGCGGGCCCGCTACGACGCAACCGCGGCATCTCGCCTGCGCGCCTACCTCGAGCCCGTGGCGCAGTTTGGCGGCACAACCGTCTTCGCGGTGCCGGCCAATCCATGATCAGCGAGCAGACCGGTCAGGTTGGCAGATCGGACGAAATCCGCGCCTGGCTGGCGGGTCCCGCGGGCTTCGGGCTGAGCCGCGGCGAGGTGCTGCTGTACCTCGCGATCCTGGCGCTGGCAGCCGGACTGCGCTTCTACGACCTCGGCGACCGGACCTTCCACCACGACGAGGCCATTCACGCCAAGGAATCCGTGGAGATGATCCGCGGCAAGCAGTACCGCTACGACCCCGCCTACCACGGGCCCCTGCTGTATTTCACCAACACGCTGTTCTTCATGGCGGTTGGCCACGACGACGTCACGGCGCGCGTGATCCCGGCCCTGGTCGGCGTGGCGACGGTGGCGGCGCTTGTCCTGCTGCGCCCCGAGTTGGGCCGCATCGGCACGCCGCTGGCCATGACCGCCATGACGCTCTCGACGGCGTTCCTGTACTACTCGCGGTTCGTTCGCAACGACATCTACGTCGCGCTGTTCACGCTCGTGCTCGTCGGGGCGCTAGTGCGCTACATGTCCCAGCCGCGCCGTCGCTGGATTTATATCGCCTGGGTCGCGCTGGGGCTCTCATTTGTGACCAAGGAAAACACCTATATCCACGGCGTGCTGCTGGTCGGGCTGCTGGCCGCATTCGGCCTCGTGGCGTGGGCCGCGGCGCGCCGCCCGTCGCGCAAGTCCGCGCCGGTGGTGGGCACGATTCACTCGGCCATGACCCACCTGCGCCGCGACGCCGAGCACCTCGTCTACGGCTTCCTCGTGTTCGTGCTCATCGCGTTCCTCTTCTACACCTCGTTTCTGACCAACCTCACCGGGTTTCGCGACGCCTTCGTCGACTCGGTGGACTATTGGGCCGCGGTCCACGAGTCCGAGCGCGTCAACCAGCCGTGGTTCTACTACCCGATGTTTCTCCTGGTCTACGAGCCGTTCGCGTTGCTCGTGGGCGCGTTCGCGCTTACCCGCCTGACCACGGCCCGCACGCCGCTGCCGTGGATCCTGGTCCTGTGGGGCGTGGTCGGCATGGGCATCTACTCGACGCTCGGCGAGAAGGCCCCCTGGCTGGTGCTCCACGTGATGTGGCCCTTCCTGGTGCTGGCGAGTTGGTACGCCGGACGGCGACTGGAATCGGGCCAGCCGGCCATGCTGCGCGCCGCCATGGCCGTGTTGGTAGTTGGGCTATTCGCCTGGACCGTGCGCTTCGGCGTGCCGACCACCTACGAACGCGGAGACGTGCCCATTGACTTTGTCATGTATGTGCAGACCTCACCGGACGCGCTGAAGGGCGTCGCCGCAATCGAGGCCTCCGGCCAGGCCACCGGGGAGGCCAACCACGTGCGGGCGGTGGTTGAAAACGAGTTCGCCTGGCCGCTGGCGTGGTACTTGCGGAACTACCCGAACATTGCCTATGAGAAAGAGGTGACCTTGGAGCAGGCGCTCAGCTCGCAAGTCGTGCTATTGAAGAAAGAGACGTCGGCGCGGCTGCGCCTGGATACCCACGGATATTCCTCGGAGGTCCTGCCGCTGCGGCGCTGGTTCCCCGAGTTCGCCTACCGCGGCTGGACGCTTGGGTTTCTGGGCAAGTTCTTCAACGATCCCAAGGCCCGCGATACCTTTTGGGATTGGCTCGTTCGGAGAGAGCGGACGCCAGTGCCCATCGGCAGCTTTGACTACGTGTTGCACATCCGCGACGACATGGACATGCAGACCGTCCAGCCCGTCGGCGAGGCGCTCAAGTGAAGATTGCCATCGTCGGAGCCGGCATCACCGGGCTCACCCTGGCCTACCTGCTCCGAAAACGCGGGCATGCGGTGGAGGTGTTCGAAGCCGGCGGCGCGCCCGGCGGTGAGCTGGCGACGGTCGAGGTCGGCGGTGAGCCCATCGAGCGCTTCTATCACCACCTGTTCACCCACGACCGGTTCATGATCGGGCTGTGCGAGGAGCTCGGCATTGCGGATCGGCTGGATTGGCACGAACCGCTGATGGGCTTCTACGCGGGCGGGCGGGTGCATCCCTTCACCTCACCGCTCGATCTGCTGCGCTTTGGACACTTGTCGCTGCCGGCCCGCGTACGGCTCGGCTTTGGAACCGTCCTCCTGCAGCGCCGCCGCAGCTACGCCGCGTTCGAGGACCGGACGGCAGCCGAGGTGATGCCGCGCTACACCGGGCGCGAAGCCTTCGAGAAAATATTCCGACCGCTCCTGGAGGCCAAGTTCGAGCGTCACTGGGAAGGCGTGTCCATGGCCTGGATGTGGGCCCGGCTGATGTCGCGCGCCCGCACCCGCACGCCCGATAAGCGGCGCGAGCGCCTGGGCTACTTTCGCGGCGGATTCCGCGTGGTGGTGGATGCGTTGGCGCGCACGATCACCGAACGCGGGGCGGCGCTGCATCTGCGCTCGCCGGTCCAGGAGGTCACCATTGGATCGCCCGGGGCGCCCGCGCTGCGCGTCGGCGGGCAGGCGGTCGACGCCGACGCCGTGGTGGCGACCGTGGGCCTGCCGATCATCCGGCGCATCCTGCCCGAGGAGCGGCGCGACTTCACCAACTCCCTGGCGGCCACGAACTACGTCGGCGCCTGCGTGGTGCTGATGGAGATAGAGCGCCAGCTTTCGGAGTACTACTGGACCAACATCGGCGACCGCAGCCTTCCCTTCGCCGGGCTGATCGAGCACACCAACATGGTCGAGCGCGAGCGCTACGGCGGCCAGCGGCTGCTCTACGTCAGCAACTACCTGCCGCCCGAGCACGAGTTTTTTCACATCGACGACGACGCCCTGATCGACCGGTTCGTCGAGCCGATTCAACGAGTCTTCCCGCGCTTCGCCCGCGAGCAGATCGGGCGCTCCTGGATCTCGCGTGATCCCGTGGCGCAGCCGGTGATCGCCGCCGGCTACCAGCGACGCAAACCGGCCTATCGCTCACCCATCCCCGGCTTCTACATCTGCAACACGTCGCAGATCTATCCCGAGGACCGGGGCACCAACTACAACGTGCGCATCGCCCGCGAGTGCCTGGAGGTACTCGACGGCGACGCGTCCGAGCTGACGCGCCGCCAGCCCTAGACGCGGGATGTAGGGGCGCCCCTAGTGGGCGCCCGCCCGACCCACCGGGCCTCTCGTCAAGGGTAGGGGCGGGTTTCAAACCCGCCCGTCCGCCCGGCCTAGTCTCCCTTGATGAAACCCTTGCGCAACCCGCCCCCTTGAGACCGGACAGCCGGTCCGGTCCCCTCTCCCCTGATGGGAGAGGGATAGGGTGAGGGTGATCCGGCGCGTGGGCGTGGCATGTCGACCACCTGCTCAAAGGCCTCCTGATGGGAGAGGACTGAGGTGAGGGTGAACGGCGCTTGAAGCCTCACCCATCCTCCAGCAGCCGCAGGCGACCCTCGCCACCCAACTCCGGCACCGCCGACGAAGCGTCCAGCACCGCGCAATAGGGGACATCCTCTACCAATCCCACGCCGGCCAGCGCCTGCGCGCTCTGGGACTCCGCCAGCGCCGCCCCCGCGTCCGGCTGCGCCTGCGCCACCCGCAGCGCCACGATCGCCGTCTCGTCGAGCTCGACCTCCGGCTGAAGTTCGAGGATGCGCGCCACGATGGCCCCCGCCGTGTAGACATCGTCCAGCGCCAGCGTCCCTTCCTTGCCGGCGCACACCACCGTCATTGATCCGCCCGCTCCCGCTTCTTCCAACAGGCGTCGCGCAATGGCGTCTCGGTTGCGCAGCGCGCCCACGAATGTCTTTCGCGCCGCCGACCAGCGCCGCAGGGCATTGGTGCCGTTGGTGGTGACGAAGACCGCTCGCCGGCCCGCGTATTCGCCAGCGGCCACTTCTCGCGGCGAGTTGCCGAAGTTGTAGCCCTCGGGCCGAAGTCCGCCCTCTTCGCCACCGAGCAGCACGCCGGACCCCAAGCGTGGCGCCGCCGCGCGGGCCGCCGCATGATCGGCTGCCAGCCAGACCTCGGGATCGCCGGACCCGGCCAGCTCGACGAGCGTGGTGGAGGCGCGAATCACGTCGACCACCGCGCACACGTCGACCGGATCGGGCTCGATGACCTCCGGCAGCAATGCCACGCGCAGCCGCGCCGCGGTGGAGGCGGGGCTACTCATCGGCGGTGCCAACGGCGCGCGGCGTGGAGTGGCGCATGCCTCCCGAAAGTAACCGACGGGGCCACGGGGTGATTGGTGCGCGCGTCACGCCGATCGATAGGCCGTTTAGCAGGTGGTGGCGAGGCTCAGGGCGTATAGCGCCAGCGTGGTGGCTTATGTAGTATTCGCTACGAAACGGCACGCACGCTCGGCTTGGCCGAAAGGTGGCATGCTGCTTCGAGGTCGCCGCCGCTGACATCACAGCCAAACCTGGAGGCAAGCGCCAATGTTGAGTCCCGCTGCCCGAATCATCGTTCCCTCCGGTTGGCGGCCGCGGATGCGCCGGCGCATGGCCCAGGGCGGCCTGTCGCTGCTGATCATCGGCTGTTTGGCGGTTGCCGTGTTCGCCTGCGGCGAATCCGAGTCGGAGGAGCCGCCTACCCCGGAGGCCGCACCCGCCCAAGCGGCTGCAGCTACCGCCGCCCCTGAACCGACCGCAGCGCCCACCCCAACTCCTGCTCCGACCCCAACCCCAACGCCGACCCCCGCCCCGACGCCGACGCCTACGCCGACGCCGCTAACCGAGGCTGACGTCCTCCAGCGCGCCGGCGCCGTAATGAGCGCCGCCAAGACGTTTGATTTCTCGCTGACGCATGAGGTGGGCACCAGTGAGTTCCTGCCCGGCCTGGCGGTCGAGGAGGTGAAGGGCCAACTCGAGATACCCGACAAGCTGAGCGTGGAATTCTCCGGCCTGTTTGGCGATATCCCAATCCAGGTCGAGCTCATCAAGGTCGGCGACCTGCACTACATCACCAACCCGCTCACGGGAGTGTGGGAAGAGGTCCCGGCGGCGAACTCTCCCGTCGGCTTCTTCAGACCCGAGGAGGGGATAGCCGAGATCATGTCGTCGATCGCGGCGACCTTCGACGGTCCGGAGGGCGATGTCTTCAGTCTCTCGGGGACGCTGCCCGCCAGCGCCTTCGCGGCGCTGATCGGGGACACCCTGGAGGACGCCGTCGTTGACGTGAACATCGAGATTGACGCGGACAGCTTCCATTTGACCAAGATCCGGTTCGCCGGTCAGGTCAGCCCGCTCGACGACCCCAGCGTCGTGCGGATTGTCGAACTGTCCCGGTTCGACGAGTCCGTCTCGATCGAGGCCCCCGACACCGGTTCCTAAGGAGCCCGTGGTCCACGGAGCACGGCCCCGAGGGAAGGCCATGAGCGCGGGTCGAGCCGGCATTCGGCCGTGGCCGCCGGCGAGGCCTTAGCGTGTTCCGCGTCTCCCCCTATATCGCGCTCATCCCCGTCTGTCTAGGCGTATTCGTCGCCGCCGACGACCAGACGGTGATGGTCACGGTGCTGCCGGACATCATGTTCGACTTTCGGATTCCGCCGATCGAGCTGGACTACGCGTCCTGGACCATCACCGCCTACCTCCTCGGATACGTGGCCGCCATGCCGTTGATCGGCAGCATGTCGGACGCCTTCGGCCACCGCCGCATGTTCGCCATCGCCACGGTGTTTTTCATGATCTGCTCGGTGGTGGCCGCCCTTTCGCCCAGCCTGCCTTTCCTGATCGGCATCAGGGTCTTCCAGGCCGTAGGCGCCGGCGCGATGCTGCCGATCGCGATCGCAGTCGTCGGCGACCTGTTTCCCCGGGGCAGCCGCGGCATCGCGCTGGGTATCGTCGGCGGCTCGGCGGAGGCGGGCGGCGTCATCGGTCCGCTCTGGGGCGGCCTGGTCGCGCGCTTCCTCGACTGGCCCTGGGTGTTCTGGATGAACCTGCCGCTCGGCGCGCTCGTCCTGATCGCCCTCTTTCTGCTGCTTGGCCCGAGCCCGAGGTTCAAGTCCTCGTTGGACTACGTCGGCGGGTTTTTCATCGCCGTCGCCCTGGCGTCCCTGACGCTCGCGCTCTCTCGCATCGATCGGCTGGACCTGGGGATGCTCGGGCTCCTGGCGCTCACAGCCGTGGCCCTGATCGCCTTCATCTACCGCCAGCGGACGGCAGCGGTGACGCTGCTTCCCAACTCGATGTTCCGCAGCCGCACGGTCGTGATGGCCAACGTCGCCCATTTGATGGTCGGCGTGTCGCTAATCATTGGCATGGTCACCATTCCCATCATGACCACCTATCTGATCGGCCACTCGCCGCTCGAAGGCGGACTCCGGCTCATGCGCATGACCGTGGCGATGCCGGTCGGGGCCGTGATCGGCGGACTCGCCTGCCAACGCATCGACTACCGCATCCCGAGCGTGATCGGCCTGATCCTGGTGGCAATCGGCTACGCCTTCATGACCACCTGGGACCTGAGCGTGGCCGACCCCCAGCTCACGATCCATCTGGCGCTCGCCGGACTGGGTTTCGGCTTCCTCATTGCTCCCATAGCCCTGGGCGCCACCGAGCCCGTCGGCCACGGCGACCGCGGCTCCGCCGCCGCCGCGGTAACGTCGATGCGGCTGGTGGGCATGACGCTCGGCCTGGCGGCGATCACGGCCTGGGGGTCCCAGCGGTTTTCGCTGCTGGTGGCCGGCATCCCCATGCCCGTGCCGCAGGAAGGCGAGGCGATCGAAGTCTCGCGCCAACGGGTTGCCGAGTTCCAAGAGACCCTCACCAACATCGGCATGGACGTGTTCGTCACGTTCTTCGCCGTCGCGGCCGTCGTCGCCGCCCTGGGCATCCTCCCCGCCATCTTCATGACCTGGAACCGCGCCCGCAGCCGCGAGATGGAGGATGCGGGCGCAGGCACCCCGGAGCCGGAGGCCCCGCGCCACCCCCAGACCGCGTGACCGGCACCGTCTGAGGGGAGTCCGGCCTGTGCCGTACGCTGGCGGGCCAGACGAACAGTTGGTGTACGTGAGGCTCATGGCGGCTGGGTGGCGCTTGGGATTGCTGGCAGTGGCTGGGTTGGCTGTCGCCGGCGGCGTGGCTCTGGCGGGGCGCGGGCAGCGAACCACGCTGGTCAATTGGTCGCTCACGCGGCGCATGGCGCTGCGGCTGGCGGACGCCCAGGGTGAGCCGGCGTCGGCCCCCGAGCTCACCGCCGCCTACACGGACCTCGTCGCCCGCAGCTATGCCGCCGTAAGCGACTACACCCAGGCGCCGATGCCGCCAACGATGGATTCCGTGCAGGTGCTGCGGCGCGGGGATTGGATCGGCGCCAACTTGGACAACTTCAGGCGCATCCTGCGACCGGTCATCGAGGCCTACGACCACGCCCAGGCCGGCGGCGGCGTGGGCTCACGAGTGCTGGGCGTGACCACGCAGGCCGGCGTCTCCACGCAACTGGGGGTGCTCCTGGGGTTCCTGGGCCGTCGAGTCTTGGGCCAATACGACATTCCGCTGCTCGACCCCGAGCCCGGCCCCGCCGCGATCTACTTCGTGGACGCCAACTTGCGAGCCGTGGCCGCCCGCGCGGGCGTACCGGTCGACGACCTGCGGCTGTGGGTCACGCTGCATGAGGTCACGCACGCCTTTCAGTTTCATGCCGGGAATCCGCCCTGGCTGCACGGATACATGTCCGGCCTGCTCGAGGACTACCTGGAAGAAGCCGTGGTGACGCTGGGGCAGCACGGTGAGCTGCGGGCGCGGCTCAGTGCGGCGGTTCAAGAATTCCAGCGCGGCGGGCTGCGCCAATCCGGCTGGCTGCGCCTGGCGCTGTCGCCGCGGCAGGTGCGCACCATCGAGCAGATTCAGGCCCTGATGACCGTCGTCGAGGGCTACAGCAACCACGTGATGCACGCCACCGGCGCCCGCCTCATACCGGGCTATACCCACCTGGCCCGGCGCATGAAGGCCCGCGAACGCTCGCAGGCCACCTGGGTGCGGCTGCTCACGCGGGCGCTCGGGCTCGACATGAAGCTGGAGCAATACCGCATCGGCGAGGCGTTCGTGGACGCGGTGGTGAGGCAGCGAGGCATGGCCTTTGTCAACCGGCTGTGGGAAGGTCCGGAGCACCTGCCGACGCTGGCCGAGACGCAGGACCCCGCCGCCTGGATGGCCCGCGTGGAGCCGGAGGGCCCGGCGGACGCGGCCAGCGCAAGCGACCCTCACCCTAACCCTCTCCCATCCCAGGGAGAGGGAACCGGACCGTGATCGGGATCCGGCACAGGCGCTGACGCTGCTCGCAGGACCGCTACCCACCAGTCAGGTCCGCGGTTGCGTCCGGTCCCTTCTCCCCTGGTGAGAGAAGGCTAGGATGAGGGGATTCCCCCCGCGCACCTTTGGCGCACGGCGTTCCGGCCTGTAGACTTCCCGCACCCGGTCAATCAACAATCCCGGGTCGGCCCATCTGGCAGAATCAGTCACGCAGCAGGGGCCGCGGCGCGCCTGGAGGCTTGTGCAATGGCAGTCACGCATTCGACCGACACGCCTGGGCGCGTCATTCCCATCAGCGACGAAGAGTTCGAGGACTTCGACACCGAGGCCACGGCCTTCCTGCGCGGTGAGCGCGATCCGGACCTGTTCACCGGCTTTCGGTTGAAGCAGGGGGTCTACGGGCAGCGCCAGGCCGACGTGCAGATGATCCGGGTCAAGCTGCCGTTCGGCGGCGTTTCCGCCGATCAGCTCGACGCCTTCGCCGAAGTGGCCGAGCGGTTCGCCCCGCTCAAAAAGGGCCACATCACCACACGCGAGAACGTGCAGTATCACCACGTGCCCCTGCCGCTGGCGGCCATGGCGATCCGCGTGCTGGGCGACGCCGGCCTGTCATCCCGCGAGGCTTGCGGCAACACCGTGCGCAACGTCACCGGCGACCCGTGGGGCGGCATCTGCAACGACGAGGTCTACGACGCCACGCCCTACGCCGGGGCCTTCGTGCGCTACTTCGTGCGCCACCCGCTCACCCAGCTTCTGCCGCGAAAGTTCAAGGTGGCGTTCACCGGCTCCGAGACCGACCGCGTCGTCACCGACATCCACGACCTGGGCTTCATCTCGCAGGTTCGGCACGAAAACGGCAAAGAAGTCCGCGGTTTCCGCATGGTCACCGGCGGTGGACTCTCCATCATGGCCAAGCGCGCGTTCGTGCTCTACGACTTCGTGCCGCTGACGGAGTACCTCCGCGTCTCCGAGGCCGTGCTGCGCATCTTCGAGCGCTCCGACGACCTGCGCCGCAACCGCGCCAAGGCCCGCATCAAGTTCCTGGTCCATCGCGTCGGCATCGACGCGTTCCGTGAGATGGTCGAGGAAGAGTTGAAGGGCGACTGGGCCAAGCGCGACTACCCGCTCGACGGTCTGGTGTACCTGGACGACGAGGCCGCCGAGGCGCCGGCGCTGAATGGCCATGTGCCGACGGTTGCCGAGGCCGACCGCGACATGTTCGAGCGGTTCATGCGCTCCAACGTGCAGGCGCAGATTCAAGAGGGCTACGCCGCCGTCGAGGTCAAGGTCACCCGCGGCGACCTCTCGCCGGAGCAGTTCCGCGGCCTGGCCACCATCCTGCGCACCTACGGCTCCGGGCGCGCGCGCACCACTCCGTGGCAGAACATCGTGCTGCGCTGGATTCCGCAGAACCGCGTCTACGACGTGTGGCGCGAGCTCTACGCGATGGACCTGGGCAACCCCGGCGCGCTCGAGATCACCGATGTCGTCAGCTGCCCCGGCACCGACAGCTGCAAGCTGGGCATCACTTCGTCCATGGGCCTCAATCGCGCCGTGCAGGGCAAGATCGAGGAGATGAACATCCAGGACCCGCTCACGCGGCAGATCCTGGTCAACATGAGCGGCTGCCCCAACTCCTGCGGCATGCACCACGTGGGCAACATCGGCTTCCATGGAGCGGCCATCAAGAGCGGCGACCGGCAGGTGCCGGCCTATCACGTCTTCGTCGGCGGCAACCGGCGCGCCGGCGAGCCCATGAAGCTCGGCACGCTGCTGCGCACTCGGCTCCCGGCCAAGCGCGTGCCGGTGGCCGTCGAGCGGCTGATCCTGGACTACGAAGATAACCGCGAGGAGGACGACGAGCCGTTCAACGATTACGTCGACCGCCTGGGCAAGGTCTATTTCAACGACCTGCTCAAGGACCTGGCGCTGCCGCCCGAATTCACCGACGAGAACCGGGAGCACTTCGTGGACTGGGACCGCGACCGCCTCTACGTGCTGGAGCGCGGCGAAGGCGAGTGCGCGGTCTAGTTGGTCGCGCCCGTTCGTGCTCGAGTTGACGTGTGAACCGGCGACACTGATACTTCAAGTTAATACTCCCCGCCGTCCACTGCCTTCGGGCGGTGAACTGGCGGGGTTTTGTTGTTAGCGAAGTATGGCCGACCGCGTCAAGATCTATATCGACGGGCAGAACGTCTATAACTGCGCCCGCGTCGCGTTCTTTCCGCACAGGCACGACCGCCACTTTACGGACGGCCAATTCGATCCGATGGCGCTCGGTCGCCTCTTGGCATCACGCGATACGCGCGGCTTCGCCCGCGACGTGGACGAGGTACGCGTCTACACCGGCCGACCAGATTCGGCGAAGGATCCAAGGACCTACGCAGCGCACATGAAGCAGTGCGCACGCTGGACGGCCGACGGCTGCACCGTCATCCACCGACCACTCCGCTACCCGTTTGACCATCCCCGCGTCCCGGCGCAAGAAAAGGGCATTGACGTGCAATTGAGCATCGATGTCGTGGCAGGAGCGATTGACCGCGACTACGACATTGCCGTGGTTTTCTCGACAGACACTGATTTGCGACCGGCGATTGAGTTTGTCGCCAACCGGTTTACTGGTCTTCCGCGCATCGAGCTGGCGGCGTGGAGTAGCCCAACAAGCGTCCGGCGCATTCCGGTGAGCGGAGATCGAGCCGTGTGGTGCCACCATCTGGATCACTTCGACTACGAGGAAGTAGCCGATGCGACGGACTACACCAAGTGAATCGTGAGTCGAGCAACCAGCGCTGCCGGAGCCCGTGGAACGATGCCGCCAATTCTTGATAAAACCGATCAACTTTATATACTTACTCTCCCTGTCGATTCCGCATGGTGAGTGATGGCGCTGGCCGCCCAGGCCGTGGCAGACATCGAATTGCCGGATTCCCAACCGACGGTCGATTCGGCTGAGATCGAGGCTGCGGCACAACGCCTCGAGTCGGCGGCGCCCGAGGACATTCTCCGCTGGACCGTCGAGCGCTTCGGTCCCGACGTGGCGGTCTCGTGCTCGTTCGGCGGGCCGAGCGGCATCGTGCTGGTGGACATGCTGGCCCGGTTGGCGCTGCTCGACCAGGTCGACGTGTACGTCGTCGATACGGGGCTGCTGTTCCAAGAAACCCACGCGCTGCGCGCCGAGGTCGAGCGCCGCTATGGCTTCACCGCCACGGTGTTCGCGCCGGCCCTGAACCTGGATGAGCAGGCGGCGGCCTACGGCGACGCGCTCTGGACGCGCGACCCGAACGCCTGCTGCGCCATGCGCCGCGTGGCGCCCAATCGAGAGGCGCTCAGCCGGCGGGGCGCCTGGGTCGCCGGGCTCCGCCGCGACCAGTCGCCCACCCGCGCAAACACGCCGGTGGTGGCCTGGAACGACCGTCACGACCTCGTCAAGGTCGCGCCGCTGGCGAACTGGAACGAAGCCATGATCTGGGACTACGTACGCCGCTACGACATTCCCGTCAACGCCCTCCACGCCCAGGGCTACCCCAGCCTTGGCTGCACCCCGTGCACCACCCCGGCCCGCAATGGCGAAGACCTCCGGGCCGGTCGCTGGCGCGGCTCCGACAAGACCGAGTGCGGTCTGCACTGGCAAATCTGACGACACGCCCGCCACGACCCATCGTCTGCACGAAAGGACCCCGCACCGCATGAATCACGACGGCGTCACCATTTGGTTCACCGGCCTCTCGGGCGCCGGCAAGACCACCCTGGCCGACCTATTGGCGCCTGAGCTGGAAGCCCGCGGACATCGCGTCGAGAAGCTCGACGGCGACGTGATCCGCACCCACCTGAGCAAGGGACTGGGGTTCTCCAAGGAGGACCGCGACACCAACATCCGGCGCATCGGCTGGGTGTCGGCCATGGGCACCCGCCTGGGCGGCACCATGATCGTCTCCGCCATCTCGCCGTACCGCGACCTGCGCCGCGAAGTCCGCGCCATGACAACTGCGTTCTTTGAGGTCTACGTCCAGTGCCCGCTCGATGAGCTGGTGCGCCGCGATCCCAAGGGGCTCTACAAGAAGGCGCTGGCCGGCGAGATCGCCAACTTCACCGGCGTCTCGGACCCCTACGAGGAGCCGGAGCAGCCCGAGGTGGTGGTGAACACCGCGGGCGAATCGCCGCAAGCGTCGCTGGAGAAGATTTTGAACGCGCTGGAGAGGCACGGATATCTCGTCGGAAGCAAGGAGCCGCTGGCGCCGGTGGCTGCTGGGGTTGCCCGATGACCGCCATTGCCGCGCCTTCGGCCCTGCGCCTGGGCGAGCGCCACCTGGGCGATGTCGAGATGTTGCGGGTCGGCGGCTACGCCCCGCTGACCGGCTTCATGACCCGCGCCGACTACACGCGCGTGGTCGACGAGATGCGCCTCGCCGACGGCGCGCCGTGGTCCATGCCGATCACGCTGGCCGTCGACGACGAGACGGCGGAGACCGTGGCCGAAGGCGGCGCCGTGGCGCTGCTCGACCAATCCGACCGTGTTGTGGGACATCTCGAAGTCCAGGAGAAGTTCGGCTACGACAAGCGGCGCGAGGCCCAAGAGGTCTATCGCACCACCGATGAGGCGCACCCCGGCGTCGCGGCGCTGTACGCGCAGGGCGACACCCTGCTGGGCGGTCCGGTGCGCCACGCCGTCGAGGGCCCCACGGGTCCGTTCCCCGACTACCGGTTGACGCCCGACGAGCTGAAGGCCGAGTTCGAGAATCGAGGCTGGCGCACGGTGGTCGGGTTTCAGACGCGCAATCCGGTCCACCGCGCGCACGAATACATCCAAAAGGCGGCCCTTGAGACCGTGGACGGGCTGCTGCTCCACCCGCTGGTCGGCGAAACCAAGGGCGACGACGTACCCGCGGACGTGCGCATGCGTTGCTATCACGTGCTGCTCGAGAAGTACTACCCTCTCGATCGCACCATCCTGGCCGTGTTGCCGGCGGCCATGCGCTATGCGGGTCCGCGCGAGGCGATATTTCACGCGCTCATGCGCCGCAACTACGGCTGCACCCACTTCATCGTGGGGCGCGACCACGCCGGCGTCGGCAACTACTACGGCAGCTACGATGCACAGCACATCTTCGCGGAGTTCGATTCCAACGAGCTTGGCATCACGCCGCTGTTCTTCGAGCACGCCTTCTGGTGCCGCGCGTGCAACGGCATGGCCACCACCAAGACGTGTCCCCACGAGCCGTCCACGCGCACCTTCCTCAGCGGCACCGCCGTGCGGGACATGCTGCGGGCGAATCAAGCGCTGCCCGTCGAGTTCACCCGCCCCGAGGTGGCGCATGAGCTGGTGGCGGCCTACCGGCGCGACTAGCGCAGCGCCGTGAGTGGCGCGGCGCCCTCGGTGCTGCGCGTGGCCACGCGCGGGACGCCGTTGGCGCGCGCCCAAACCAGCCTGGTTGTCGCCGCGCTGCAGCGCGTCCATCCGCGGGTGCAGTGCGAGACGGTGGTCGTGCGCACGGCCGGCGATGCCGACACCGCGCGGCCCATCGCCGACCTTGGCGAGCGCGGCGTGTTCACCAAGGCGCTGCAGGACGCCCTGCTCGAAGGCCGGGCGGACGTTGCGGTGCATAGCTACAAGGACCTGCCCACCGAGCCGGTGCCCGGGCTTACGATCGCCGCCGTGCCGACGCGCGGCGACCCGCGAGAAGCGCTGGTGGCCGGGTCCGCGCGCTCGCTGACCGACCTCGAGCCCGGCGGGACCCTCGGCACCGGCAGCCCCCGGAGGCGCGCGCAGGCGCTGCGCCAGCGTCCTGACTTGAACATCGTGCCCCTGCGCGGCAGCGTGGGAACGCGCGTGGCCGCTCAGCGGGAGGGACGCATTCACGCAACGATCATGGCCGTCGCCGGCTTGCAGCGCGCCGGGCTGGACGCGGCGATCTCCGTCGTGCTCGAGTCCCCGGACTTTCTGCCGGCCCCCGCCCAGGCCGCGTTGGCCGTGGAGGCGCGGACCGACCGTCCCGAAATCCTCGCGCTCGTTGCCGCGATAGACGACGCCGCGGCACGCGCCGCCACCACCGCCGAGCGCGCGTTCCTGCACGACCTTCAGGGCGGCTGCTCGTTGCCGGCGGCGGCCCTTGCCACCGTGAATGGCGACGAATTGGTGCTCGATACCGCCGTCTACGTCGAGGATGGCTGGGCCGTGCGCACCCACCGGCGAGGTCCCGCCGCCGAGGCGGCCGCGCTGGGCCGCGAGGCAGCAGCCGAGACCGTGGCCCGAGGCGTGACGTGACGGCGCAGCCCGGCACCGTGCACCTCGTGGGCGCCGGCCCCGGCGATCCAGGGCTCATCACCGTGCGCGGCCGGCGGATCCTCGAAAGCGCCGACGTGGTGGTGTTTGATCGCCTCGTGGCTCCGGAACTGCTCGAAACCGCCAGGCCGGACGCGATGCGCGTATCCGCCGGCAAGGCTCCCGGAGGCCGCGGGCCGTCGCAGGCCCGGATTAATGCGCAGATCATCGAGCATGCAAGGGCCGGGCGGTCCGTCTGCCGGCTCAAGGGCGGCGATCCGTTCATATTTGGACGCGGCGCCGAGGAGATCGCGGACGTGGCGGCTGCTGGGATCCCCTGGGATGTCGTGCCGGGCGTGACCTCGGCCGTCGCCGCGCCCGCCGCCGCCGGCATTCCGCTGACCCATCGCGACTGGGCCTCGACCGCGACCCTCGTGACAGGGCATGAGGGCAAAGACAAGGACGGCGCCCCGGTCGACTGGGCCGCGGTCGCCGACGCCAGCGGCACAATCGTCATCCTCATGGGCGTCGCCACCCTGAAAAGCACCTGCGAGCAGCTCATCGCCGCCGGGCGCCCCTCGTCGGAGCCGGTGGCCGTCATCGAGCGGGCCACCTGGCCCGATCAGCGCATCACGCTCGGCACGTTGGCCGACATTGCCGGCACGGCTGAGCGGATAGGCGTGTCTAACCCGGCGGTGGTCGTCGTGGGAGCCGTGGTTCGGGCGCTGCCAGGCGGCTCGGAATGAGCCGGCAGCCACGCGTCGTGGTGACACGCCCGCAAGACGCCGCCGACGACCTGGTCCTCCGGCTCGAGGCGTTGGGCTTCGAGGTCGTGCACGTGCCCGCGATCGAAATCGGGCCGCCGCGCAGCTACCAGGCGTTGGACCGCCTGGTGGCCGACCCCGCGCAGGCCGACTGGCTGCTCTTCACCAGCCGCAATGCCGTGCGCTACTTCGTGCAGCGCAGCCGGCGGCTGCGGCGACCCCGGGCCGTGCCCGACGGAGTTAAGGTCGGGGTGGTCGGTCCGGCGACGCGCGCCGCGTGCGCTCGGGCCGGCATCGACGTGGACCTGGAGTCGTCGGGACGCAGCGGCCACGATCTGGCCCAAGAGGTCATGGCATGCGCTGAACCCGCAGCCGCCGTCGTGGTCGTGCAAGCCGAGGACGGGCGGCCCGATGCGACCGAGTTGCTCACGATGGCTGGATTTCAGGCGCGGTCGATAGCGGCGTACCGCACCCGAAACGCCAGGGTGCCGGCGGCGGTGGCGGAGGCCATCAAGGACGGCGAGGTCGATGCGCTGGCCTTCGCCAGCCCATCGAGCGTCGTCAGCTTCGCCATCGCGCTCGGCGGCCTAGGCAAGGCGGCGGCGTCGGTTCGGATTGCGGTCATCGGGCAGACCACGGCGGATGCCTGCCGGCGCGCCGGACGCGCACCCGACGCCGTGGCACCGGAGTCCTCCGCGGCGGCGCTCGCCGATGCCGTCGCCGAAGTCGTGCAGACGGCGGGGGCCGCCTGATGGCTGCTGACGAGTCGCGACCTGAAGCCTGGACGCCGCCGGTCGTGCGCCCGCGCCGGCTGCGCGCCACCGCGTCTCTGCGCCGGATGCTCCGCGAGACGCGGCTCTCGGTCGACCAGTTCGTCTACCCGCTGTTCGTCGCCCCCGGCAGCGACATCGTCGAACCCATCGACGCCATGCCAGGGCAGTTCCTGCGCTCGGTCGATCGCGTCGTGGACGAGGCGCGCCGCGTCGCGGCGCTGGGAATCCCTGCCGTTCTGCTGTTCGGTCGCGCCGCCGCCAAAGACGCGCGGGGCAGTGAGTCATCATCGCCGAACGGCGCCGTGCAACGCGCCGTGGAGGCCATCAAGGCCGCGTCGCCGGAGCTGACGGTGATAACCGACGTGTGCCTCTGCGCCTATACCGACCACGGGCACTGCGGCATCGTCGACGGCGAGCAGATCGACAACGATCGGTCCGTGGCGCGCATCGTGGACACGGCGCTGTCGCACGCGGACGCGGGCGCGGACCTGGTGGCGCCGTCCGACATGATGGACGGCCGCGTGGCGGCCATCCGGGCGGCCCTCGACGCCGCCGGACACGCCGACGTGGGAATCCTGGCCTACGCGGCCAAGGCCGCCAGCGCCTTCTACGGACCGTTTCGCGAGGCGGCCGACTCGGCGCCCGCATTCGGCGACCGCCGCAGCTATCAGCTGGACCCCGCGAACGCGCGTGAGGCCCTGCGCGAGGTCGAGTTGGACGTGGCCGAAGGCGCCGACATCGTCATGGTCAAGCCGGCGCTGGTGAACCTCGACATCGTGGCGCGCGTGCGCGACCGCGTCACGGTGCCGGTGGCCGCCTACTTCGTCAGCGGGGAGTACGCCGCCATCAAGGCCGCCGCCGCCCAGGGCTGGCTCGACGAACGCGCCGCGGCGCTCGAAGCCCTCACCGCCATCGTCCGGGCGGGCGCGCAGATCGTCGTGACCTACTTCGCGCCGGATGCGGCCCAATGGCTCCGCGACGAGGAGATGCGCGACTGACCGCAAGCGCCTGGCGGGGCATCGCCATGTCGGTGACCGCGGCCTTGCTCTTCATGTGGAGCGGCGCCGTTACCCGGCTCACCGTCCCGGCGTCGCCGGCCGTGGTGACGTTCGGTCGCCTGGCGGTCGCGGTGGCGGTGGTGCTCCTCATCACCATGGCGCTGCGCCGCCCGCTGCGGCCGGCGCTCAGTCTGCGCCACGCCGTGCTCGGGGTGACGCTGTATCTGCACTTCTACCTGTTCACCGTGGCCGCGCAGACCTCCACCGTCGCCCACGCGCTGTCCATCACCTATACGGCCCCCATATTCGTCGCCGCCGGCTCGGCGCTGCTGCTGCGCGAGCCGCCCTCGCGAATCCAGCTGGCCGGCGTTGCCGCCGCCATTGTGGGGATCGGCATCCTCGCCGGCTTCGATCCGGGCGAGCCCGGCGTCTCGCTGCTCGGCGACCTGGCGGCGCTGGGATCGGCCGTCACCTTGGCGGCCTACGTCCTCGCGGGACGCTGGCTGCGCCGCGCGAATCCGCTGGAGACCTACGTTTCCGGCGTCTACGGCTGGGCGGCCCTCGCGGCCCTCCCCGGCGCCGCGGTCACCCTTGACGTCGTTGCCCTCGGGGATGCGTGGCTGTGGATCGCGCTGCTCGGCATCGGGCCGCTGGCGGTTGGCCACACCCTCATCAACGCCGCCTTGCGCCGGCTGCCCGCCACCGTGCCCAACGTCATCGCGGCGCAGGAAGTGCCCGCGGGAGTCCTCATTGGCATTTGGTTGGTGCAGGAAGTGCCGGGGCCGACGACGCTCATCGGCGGCCTCGTCGCCCTTGGCGGCGTCATCGCGGTGATTGCCGGCACGCCGGATAGCCGCGGCCGCTCAGCCTCGCCGGCCTAAGGCGCGAACCTCAGCGTCGCCTCCGCCCCGGGTCCGTCGTCGCGCGGCGCGATGGCCACCGCGCCTTCCAGGTTGCGCTCCGACAGATTGCGCACGATGGACAGGCCCAGACCGAGATCGGATTCGAGATCGAAGCCCGGCGGCAATCCGCGGCCGTTATCGGCCACCGTCACGATCAGGGTCGGGCCGTCGACCTCCGCCGTCACGTGAATCTGTCCGGACGGACGCCCTTCCAATCCGTGCTGGAGGGCGTTCCACAACAGCTCGTTGACGACGAGGGCGAAGACCGAGGCCTTATCCGAGGTGATCTGCGCAGCCTCGGCCTCGACCTGGATCTCCACCGACCGGCCGCTCACCGCCAGGTCGGCGCGCATCAGCGTCACCATGGCCTCGATGATCTCGCCCACCGACGCCAGCCCGATGTTCTGGCGGGACAGCAGGTCGTGCACCTGCGCCATGCCCGCGATGCGGCCGGCGCTGAGCTTGAGCAGCTCGGCCGCCTCGTCCGTCTGCGCGCGCCGCGCCTGCATCTCCAGGAGCGACTTGATGGTCTGCATGTTGTTCTTCACGCGATGGTGCAGCTCTTGCAGCAGCAGCGACTGGCTCTCAAGGCTGCTGCGCGCCTCCTCGAACAGGCGCGCGTTTTCCATGGCGATCGCCGCGTGATTGCCGAAGGTAAACGCCAGGTCCACCTGCTCCTGGCTGATCTCGCCGGGCTGCAGGCTGTAGAGGCTCACCGCCCCCAGCACGTCGTCGCCGGTGATGAGCGGCACCGAGAACATGGCGCGGTAGCCCTCCCGGCGCACGAGGTCGGGCGGCGCCTGCAGCAGGTCGCTGTTCATCGAGTCGGGCACCACCACCGGCGCGCGCGTCTGCACCGCGCGGCCCACCGCGCCCTCGCCCAGCGCCAGCCGGTGCTGCGCGTACTCCCGCCCGAGATTGAACGACGTGATGATGCGGAGCTCGTCGTCCGTCACGCGCCAGATGGCCGCCTTCTCCATCCCCGTCAGCTCGGCGGCCTGACGGGCAATCTGGGCCAGTACTGACTGAAGCTCCAGGTTGGACGCCAGCGTGCGCGCGAGGTTTTGCACCGACGTGAGCTGCTCGACCTTGCCGTGCAGCGCGTCGTCGGTTTCGCCGTGCAGGCGCGCGTTCTCCACCGCGATGGCGATGTGGCCGGCGGTGATCTCGGCAAACCGGATCTCTTCCCGGGCGAAATCGCGAAACTCGGTCGACGTCACGTTGAGCACGCCAATCAGCCGGTTGACGGTGAACAACACGATGGGCACCGCCAGAAAGCTGCGCAGCCGCTCTTCGCCCAATCCGGGCACGTATTTGAAGCGCGGGTCCGACCACACGTCGCGCACCGGCACCGGACGGCCAATCTTGGCGGCCTCGCCGACGATGCCCTCGCCGATGCTCAGCGTGAGCTGACCCACCGCCTCGGGGTTGAAGGAGCGCGTGCCCCGCAGGATCAGGCGATCGATGGCCGGGTCGTAGAGATAAATCGTGACCTCGGGCGCATCCAGCACTTCGCCCACCGACTCGACCGTGAGCCGGAGTACCTCTTCCAGCTCCAGCGACGAGTTAATGGCCGCGTTGATGCGGTCCAGTCCCTCGATGGTCTCGGTGAGTTGCCGCTCGCGCTTGGTGGGGCTTGAAGTGAGCGCCACCACGGAGCTGTGCCCCTGGAGCAGGGCTTCGACGACCAGCGCCTGCAACTCCTCCAGGCGCTCGGCGGCGTGCAGCCGCTGCGACGCGTCCAGACGGGCCAGGTAGTCGGTCGCGGCGTGCCCCAGCCGTCGAATCGCCGTCGAGGCCAGCACCGCCGCCGAGCCTTCATGACTGGCGGCTTCCGCGCCGGCGGCGTTCAGGTGCTGGCGGAATTCCAGGGAGACGCCCAGGTGCAGCGCCAGGCGCGCCAGTTCGTGGGGCGGCGCGGTGACGCGTCCGCCTTCGCGGTCGGCGAGCCACAGGGCCAAGCTCTTGGCGTCAACCATGTCGGCGCCATTATCGGTGGACGGCGGCCTCATGTGGTCGGTTGGGCCGAAGGCGCCCGGTTCGTCAGCGGCCGGCGGCGCCGGTTTCGTCGCGATTGGCTGGCGTGGGAACCATCGTAAAGGGAGATCTGGCGGTCGCGGTTCGCGATGTCCGGCGGCGGGCGCGACGACCCGGCGTCGACGTTTGCGCGGCTGACGCCGGCCGGCATCCCGTGGCAATCAGTGTGATGCGCACGCCCTGGGACAGGCGCGGATCGATCACCGAGCCGAAGATGATGTTGGCGTCGTCGGCCACCACGTCGGCCACCGCCTGCGCGGCCGTATTCAACTCGACTAGCGTGACGTCTTCCGAGGCGGTGACGTTGAGCAGCACGCCCCGCGCGTCCTCGATGCTGGTTTCGAGCAGCGGGCTGTGCATGGCTTCGTTGACGGCCGTGACTGCCCGGTCCTCGCCGGAAGCTTCGCCCACCCCCATCAGCGCGGGGCCGGCGTTGGACATGACCGCGCGCACGTCCGCGAAGTCCACGTTGACGATTCCGGTCGTGAGGATGAGGTCGGTGATGCCCTGCACGCCGCGCTGCAGCATCTCGTCGGCGAGCACGAAGGCGTCGCCAATGCCCATGCGCGGATCGGACATCTTCAACAGCCGGTCGTTGTGGACCACGATGAGCGCGTCCACCTGCTCGCCAAGCGCCTGAATCCCGTCCGCGGCGATCTGGCCGCGGCGCGTGCCCTCGAAGGTGAACGGGCTCGTCACCACGCCAACCGTCAGCGCGCCCTGCTCCGAGGCGATCTCGGCGATTGCCGGCGCGGCGCCGGTGCCCGTGCCGCCGCCCATCCCTGCCGCAATGAACACCATGTCGGCGCCTTCCGTGGCCTCGGCCAGGGCGCCGGCGCTCTCGCTGGCCGCCTTCGCGCCGCGCCGCGGGTCGCCGCCCGCGCCGAGCTGCCCGGTGGTGTGCGTTCCGATCTGCACGATCTCGGAGGCGCGCGAGCCGCGCAGCGCCTGGGCGTCGGTATTCACGGCCACGAACTCCACGCCGTTGAGCCCGGCGTCGATCATGCGGTCCACCGCGTTCACCCCGGCGCCGCCCACGCCGATCACCCGAATCTGAGTGAAGCCCGTCGCCCGCCCCGGCAGCGGGGCGTCGCGCGACAGGATGCGCGGCACCAGCCCCGGCGGCCGGTTGTTGGCGTCCATGCGCGCGGGGTCGAAGCCGCCGCGGTCGCTAGGCGGCACGCGTGAGCACCTCCTCGGCCAGGGCCTCGTAGGCGTTGACCGCCCGGCGCACCCCGCGGCCACGCGCTCCGGGCGCAAAAATCGACAGCCCGGAGCTCGACGCTTCCAGGATCTTGCTATTCGTTGGAATCTTCGAGGCGAACATCTCCGCCTCCCACTGCTCCTGCAGATATCCGGCCACGTGCTTTTCCTCGCGCAGGCGTCGGTCGAACTTGTTGAGCACGATGCCAAGCACGCGCAGGTTCGGATTCACGATGGTCACCTCTTCGATGCTCTCCGTGAGCATCTGCAGGCCGCGCAGAGAGAAGAAGCGCGCCTCCGTGGGAATGATGACCCACTGCGCGGCGACCAGCGCGTTGAGCGTCAGCACGCCCAGCGACGGCGGCGTGTCGACGAGCACGAAATCGTAGTCGTTGTCGATGCGCATCACGTGCTCGCGCAGGCGCATCTCGCGACCCAGCTTGGTCTGAAGTTCGCTCTCCACCGCCGCCAGCTCCGGCGTGCCCGGCACAAGGTCGATGGCGATGTCCGTGGAGTCCTGCACGCGATAGCGCGGCAGCTCGGCGTCGCGGTGCAGCAGGGAATCCGCCAGCGAGGGCGACACGGCCTTGTCGAGGCCGAACGAAGACGTGAGGTTGCTCTGCGGGTCCGTGTCGATGACCAACACGCGCAGATCGTGGCGGGCCAACGTGACGGCAAGGTTGGCGGTGGTCGTGGTCTTGCCGACGCCGCCCTTCTGATTGGCAACGGCGATGGTGACAGCCATAGGCGTCTCCGAGCGCTGCCGCCCACGGGCCCCCACGGCAGACAAACGCCCGGAGCGATGGTAGGCGTCGCCCGCAATTGAGTCAACATAATTGTCGCCGGGGGTTCCGGCTCACAGGAAGTTCGTCATTCCGTGAACGTCCGCCATTCCCGCGTAGCGAGACCTTTGCGCAACCCCTCCGTCATTCCGGCGAAAGCCGGAATCCAGGGACCGCTCAACCTGTTAGCGCACGAGTAGGGGCGGTTCGCGAACCGCCCCCACCTCTATTTGCAATGGTCTCCGGCGGCGGGAATCGGCAATCCAGCCTCGGATTTCGCCGTCGCCGCTGGGAACGATTGCCCTCCAAACGGCGTACTTGTCTATGCAATACCCCGCCAAGCGCGGGCCATGAGGGCGGCTTATGACGGATGAACAGGCGGTCCTGCGTTGTCAGGACGGCGATCGTGAAGCCTTCCATCACCTGGTGGAACGCTACCAGGACCTGCTCTATCGCACGGCCATGCTGATGACCGGAAGCCGGGCGCTGGCCGAGGAGCTGGTCCAAGGAGCCCTGCGCTCGGCGTGGCGGGGCATCCACGGCTTCCAACACGGGTGCCCGGTCAAACCCTGGCTGATGCGCTATCTCGCCCGCGAGGGCGTGTCGCAGCGCCGCCGCCGGCCGACGGCCGGCGTTGTCCCAGCCGGTCCCGGGCAGCCGGACGACTCCGACGAGTCGCGGCACGAGCGCCAGGAGATGCGTCAGGCTCTGGCGGGCCTCGACGCCGACCAGCGGCACCTCCTGGTGCTGCACTACTTCGCCGATCTCACCGTCCCCCAGCTGGCGAAAGCCCTCGACGCTGGCGAGGACACCGTCAACACCCGCCTCGGCCGCGCGCTCGGTCAACTGCGCGAGGGACTTGAGGCACAAGGTGCCCAGGAGGTCGCCAACGATGGCTCCTAACTACTCCACCGACGAATCCCTGGGCGAAGCGCTGCGGGAGTATTTCGCGGCGGAAGCCCCCGAGCTGCGCGCGCCGACGAACCTTTGGGACACCCTCGAGGGGCGTCTCGAGGAGCCCCGGCGCATGCCGCGCATTCGACGCAAGGTCCTGGACGCCGCCTCGCGCTATTGGTTCCCCACGTTGGCCACCGGCGGAGCGGTCGCGGCGGGCGCCGTGCTGGCGGTCTGGGCGAGTTCGGCCAACTTCGGCGCCGGCGAAACGTATGAGGCAGTGGCGGAGGCCTACGCGCCGCCGGCCGCGACGGCAGCTCCGACGGCAGCGGCATTCCAGCCGATCCTCGCGACGCCAACCCCGAGGGTCGTCGTCCGAGAAGTGATCAAGGAAGTCCCGGTCGAGACCGTGGTGACGAAGGAAGTCATCAAGGAAGTCGCGGTTGAGAGGGTGGTAACGCAGGAAGTGATCAAGGAGGTCGAGGCCGTACGGGAGGTCGTGGTCGAGAAAGTCGTCGAGCGTTCGTCGGCTGCGTACTCACGCGCCCCCACCGCCCAGGCGGCACCGGCGCCCACGGCCCGCCCGGCGGCCACGACCTTCCAGGACAACCGGCGGCAGCCGGTGGTCGCCACGGCCGATGACGCGGTGTCGACCTTCAGCCTGGACACCGATCGCACGTCCTACCAGTTGGCGCTCAACTGGGCGCGGCAGGGCTACGACATCGAGCCGGACTCGGTGCGGGCCGAGGAGTGGATCAACGCCTTCAACTACCAATACGCCCAACCTGCCGATGCGTGGGGCTTCGCCATTACGAGCGACGTCGTGGCGCATCCGCTGGACGAGCGCAAGCACCTGGCTCGCATCGGGTTCCAGGCGGCGGAAGTGCCGGACGACCGGCCGCTCAACGTGACGCTGGTGCTCGACGCCTCGGGCTCTATGCGCGACGGCAACCGGGTCGACATCGCGCGGGCGGCGGCGGAGACCATTCGTCAAAGCCTGCGCCCGCAGGATCGCGTGGCCGTGGTGCACTTCACCACGGATGTGATCCACGACCTCACGGTTAACCATCGCGCGCCGGACGACTCGGCAGTCTGGCGGTCCATTCGCCGTCTCGAGCCGCATGGGAGCACCAACGTGCAGGCGGGGCTGAACCTGGGCGTGCGGCTGGCCAACCAGGCGCGTCTGGAACGGCCCAGCGCCTACAACTACGTCATCCTGATGTCGGACGGCGTGGCCAACGTGGACGCCACCAATCCGTTCGCGATCCTGGAGTCGGCCTACGACCGGAACGCCGGCAATCCGCTGCGGCTGATCACGGTCGGGGTGGGCATCAACAACTACAACGACGTGTTGCTGGAGCAGCTGGCCCAGCACGGCAACGGGTGGTACCGCTATCTGGACGATACCGCCCAGGCGCAGCGCACCTTTAGCCGGGCGAACTGGCTGGCGTTGTCGACACCGTTCGCGGACCAGACGCGGGCCCAGGTCACCTGGGATCCCGACGTGGTCAAGTCCTGGCGAATCATCGGGTATGAGAACCGGGTGACGTCGGATGCGAGCTTCGCGGAAGACCGCAAGGAGTTCGCGGAGCTGCCGTCGGGCGCCGCCACCACGGTGTTCTACGAGATTGAGCTGCACGACCGCTATCGCGGTCGCGCGTCCCAAGACCTGAAGCTGGGCCGGGTGGAGTTGCGCTGGGTGGTGCCGGAGACGGGCCAGTCGCGCAGCCAGCAGGTTGAGGTGACGGGCCGGAGCAACCTGAGTTTCGGCAGCTACGAGGCGGACCCGCTGCTGCGGCTGGGCGGCATCGTGGCGCTGGCGGCGGACCGCTACAGCAGCCTGCCGCGGGGCGCGGACGACGGCACGGCGGGTGTGTCCACCGACCTGGCGATCCTGCAGGAGGAACTGCGGGCGCTGGCCGGGCCGCTGGGCGGGCTGGACGCCTACCGGGACTTCAGCTTCGTGCTGGAGCGCATGGCGGAGCGCGCCTACACGCAGGCCCCGCCGGAAGCCCCCTCCGGCTACAGCCGCTAGGCCTATCGGCGCCTGCCGGTCACCCCGACCGGCAGGCGCCTGGGCTGCGGTATTCACCGACGACCCGGACGGGCACCCACCAGGGGCGCCCCTACACGTCAGGGTGAATCGCCGACCTACGGCAGCGGCGAATAGTCCGTCGGCTCGAGGAACCGGTTGTGAATCCGAGCCACAATCTGCCCGTCGGATTCCGTTTCGGCCCGCAGTTGCAGCCACTCGGGGTCCTTGATGAAGGCGCCCCATTTCCGCTCGCGGTCGGCCATGTCCGCAAAGCGCGTCAGATACACCAGCCGGTCGCTGCGGCCCACGACCTCGTGCCAAAACCCGACCACCTCCACGCCGTGCCGCTCGAAGAAGCCCAACGTGTGCTCGCGAAACCGAGCGTCGATCACCGGCATCTTGCCGGGAAGAATCTCGTAGATGCGCAATTCATACAGCATGGTGGGGCGACCTCGGACGGCGAGCGCGCGGGAGCGTAGCATGGAGGCTGCGGGGACCGGGCGGTTGCGTCGGGGAGGCGCGGAGACTTGTACGCCATCGTGATTGGCTGCGGACGCGCCGGCGCCGAGATTGCCGCGCGCATGGCTGCTTCGGGCGACTCGGTCGTCGTCATCGACCGCGACAGCCACGCGTTCCAGCGGCTGCCCGAAGACTTCGCCGGCACGACGCTCGTGGGCACCGCCATCGACCTCGACGTCCTGGAGGCCGCCGGCGTGGCCCGCGCCGACGTGCTGGTGGCGGCCACCTACGGCGACAACTCCAATCTCACCGCCGTGCAGCTGGCGCGCCTCAAATACGACGTGCCGCGCGTGATCGCCCGTGTAAAGGACCCTGTGCGCGCCCGCGTCTTCGCCGATCGCGGCATCGAGACCATCTGCTCCACGGACATCATCGCCGGCGCGATCATGGACCGGCTGGCCGGCTCCCCGGCGGCTTAGGGTGTTCATCATCATCGCTGGCGGCGGCAAGGTGGGCGCCGCGCTGGCGCACGATTTGCCGCCCGGCGGGCACGAGATCGTCCTCCTCGAGAAAGACCGCCGCAAGGCGCAGGACTTGGAAGATGATCTTGGCGCCTCGGTGATTCCCCAGGACGCCTCCGAGGGCCGCTGGCTCTCGACGGCGGGCGTGGCGCGGGCCGACCTCGTGATCGCCGTCACCGGCGACGACGAGGACAACCTCATCATCTGTCAGCTCGCTCGCGCGCTCTCCAAAGGTCGGGCCCGCACCATCGCGCGTCTCAACAACCCCAAGAACCAAGACGCCTTTCGCCTCCTCGAGATCGAGGCCATCGTCAACGCCACCGACCTGGTCATGAGCATGATCGAGCGCGACCTGGGCGCGGCGTCCGTGGTGCACCTCATGCGCCTGCGCTCCGCCGGCCTCGAGCTCGTCGAGCTGACGGTGGCCAGCGAATCGGCCGCGGCCGGGGCGTCGGTCTCCGACCTGCAGTTGGAGCAGTTGGGCGCCCGCGTGGCCGTCGTGCTGCGCGGCGACGACGCGCTGTTCACGTTCACCGACCTCGTGCTCAGGTCCGGCGATACGGTGGTGGCGGTCGTGGACATCGCCAACGAAAGCGCTGTCCGCTCCCGCTTCGACGCCGCACACTTCTAGGAAGGGTCTGAATTAGGCGGTGGACTGCACCCCATCCGTTCGCCCCCGTATCAAGTACGGGGCAGGCTCTGAGCCTGTCGAAGGGGAAATCGAACGGATGGGTGGTCGATGCGGCCATCATTGGGACGATCGCACCCGCGATCCAGAGAGATTGTCCAGCCGTCCCGCGCCCAATCGCCTGGGCGCGAGAGCCGACTACGCGGGAGCCTCTTCCTCCGGCGGCGCTTCGGCGGCCTCGCCTTCCTCGCCGGGCTCGATCTCCACTTCTTCGAGATCGACCTCTTCTTCCTCGAGATCCTCAGCCTGCGCCCGCAGCACGTTCACCGAAATCACCGTTTCGGCGGAATCGCCCACGGGCGTGTAAACGCCGTCCGGCGCGCGCAGGTCGGCCACCACCACTTCGTCTCCAGGAGCTTCCAAGCCGGAGACATCGGCCACCAGCGTCGATGGGATTTCGGTGGGCAGCGCCTCGACCTCCAGCGTGGTGAGCGATTGAATCACCGTCACGCCCATGACCGCGGCGGCCGGCGCCGTCCCTTGCAGCTCGATCGCCACCTCAACCGTCACCGGCCTGGTGAGGTCGACGCGGCGGAACGTCGCGTGCAGCAAGCGGTCCGTGATCACGTCCAACTCGTAGTCGTCGAAGAGCACGGCTTCGGTGCTGCCGTCGCATTCGAGGTCGAGCAAGCGACCGTCGGCGCCGTGCCGCACCAGGGTGGCCAGCTCACGCTCATCCACCTGAACGGCGGTTGACGGCTGATTCGGCGTGACGAGATTCGCCGGAATCACTCCCGACCGCCGCAGGCGCTTGACGGCCCGGCCCCGCACGGTGCGGGAGGACGCCCGGAGGCGTGGACGTTCAGGCACTCGGAGTTCCTCTGGGATGGGTTCGGCGATTACGCCGCGAGCGGGGCACGCGGCGCCAGCGTGTCAAGCACGAGCCGCGCGTAGCACGAGTCTAGAAACGTCGACCCCGCGCGTCAACGTGCCGATGCGATCAGCCTCACAACGACTGTTACCGAGTGGGAGGGTGGCGCCTCAGAAGACCGGCTACCGAAATCCGTGATCCAGCAGCTGGTGTGAAGACCGACGCAAGCCAGCGTTGCGGTCTTGCCCCCCTTCTACGTACCATCGCCGCCGGTCGCGAAGCGCGACGCCCAGCCAGTGGCGGAACATTGACCAGCCTCACCAGGTGCTGTCGAGTATCGGGTATTGGACTTCATTGATCTCTCGGCTGCTCAATCGCCACGGGATTCCGACTCCGGGCGTTGTTGACCAGACGATTGACGGGGCGGCCGTTCAGTATTTCGGCTGGCTGGTTGATTGGCTCGACGAAGACCTGAACGGGGCGCTCATTCTGGATGCGGGATGCTGGAATGCGCCCTTTGGTACGTACCTTCGAGCATCCGGGGTCAGCGTGGACTACGTTGGAGTCGACCTGAGCCGTCAGGCGCTGCGGTACGCCCTAGGGCTCGAGGAGAGTCTCCACGTTCTCCGAGCCGATTTGGCGCAACCGACCCTGCCATTCGCTTCGGAGGCCTTTGACGGCGTGACGCTGATCTTGACCTACGAGCATTTGCCGCGCGGCACTGAGCCGGCGTTGATCCGGGCGCTGGCTGAAGTCTTGAAGCCCGGCGGGTGGCTGGTTGTGATTACCGAGCTCAACAGTCTCCTCGCCCCGCTTGATCCGGCGTGGGCCTTCGGGCACCGGCACTACTCGCCCGGCGACCTCGAACCGGTGTTCCAGTCCGCCGGCCTGGACATTGAGGACATGCGCATCAATGGAGGCGTGTGGCACTGCCTGGAAATAATCGCCGCCTATGTCGCCAAGCATATTTTTCGACGCCGGCTCTACCGGCCGGCCTGGCTGTGTGCGCGTACCACCCGCGAATACGAGCCGGTGCCGCGCTGGCTGGGATCGCGCCTGTCCTTCAAGTGTCGGCGGCCGGCTGGCTGAGCCACGATCCGCCGTGACGCCGTCTCCCGGCGCCAGCGTGCATCCGTCGGCTAGCGCACTCTGAACGTCACCGGGTCCGACGCCGTCTGGTTGCCCGCCCGATCCGTCGCGATCGCCCGCAGCGTGAAGGTGCCCGGCTCGGCCGTCCACCGCAGGCGATACGGGGCGCGTTGCACCTCGCCAATGGCCTCGCCGTTCATCTCGTAGGCCACCGCCGCCAATCCACCCGCGTCCTGCCACACCGCCCGCAGCTCGAGCACGCCCGCCGGACGATCGTCGCCGTTGGCCAGGCCCGCCACCGCCACTGCCGGCGGAGTGTTGTCCACCACAAATCGCCGGAACACTAGGTCCTCGCGTCCATTCGACGCGCGCACCGCCAGGCGTAGCGTGTAGGGACCGTCGGGGAGTTGGCTGGTGTCGATCGCCCGCAGCGGCCCCTCCGTCACGGGGCTCCCGCCAACCGTGCCAATGCGAATCCAGCTCCCCGGGGCCGGTCCCGCGCCATAGCGCAGCTCGAAGTCCCTGAATTGGGGTCCCGCCGCCGTCCCCTGGACGTCCAGCACGCTGCGCACGCGCTCCGACGGCGCGGGGCTGGTGATGGCCGCCTGCCCCGACGCGCCAGAGGACGGCGCTGCCGCCTCGACGAACGCTTCGGGCGGCAGCCGCAACGACGAGTCCTCCGGCAGCGTTCGCTGCCACTCCTCGGCTTCGGTCGGCAGCACCACGAACACCTGCTCCTCTACCTCGTCCCGTGGCGTATCCGGCGTGGCGAGAAGCCCCGTCGGCACGTGGATCTCAAATGCCTGGTGCACCATGTCCCGCTGCGCCGGCACCGTGCCGGTGAGGAAGAACTCCTCGCGTGTCTCGGGTGTGAACGGCGATGGCAACAGGCCGGACAGCGCGTCAATCTCCTGCACCACCACCGTTGCCGGCTGCGGCCATGCCAGCGCCGGCTGGCCCTCCAGCGCCGCCGTCATGAACCGCTGCCAGATTGGCGCGGCTCCGCGCACGCCGGTCACGTCGTCCATCGGCGTCCCATCGGCATTGCCCACCCACACCCCCGTCACCAGCTGGGGCGTGTAGCCGACCGTCAGCGCGTCGCGCGTGTCCTCCGTCGTGCCGGTCTTGGCGGCAGCCGCGCGTCCGGGCAGCTGGAGATTGCGCCGCGTCTCGCCGAATCCAAGCACCCGGGCGTTTTCGTCGCTGAGGATCGACGTCATCAAGAACGCCAGCCCGGGACTGATCACTTGCGACGCCGCGATCCGGGTCGGCGGTTCCGCCACGTCCGCGAGCACTCGCGCGCTGCAGCCGTCATCCCCCAACTGCTCGACCACCCGCCCCTGGGCGTCCAGAATGCAGAGGATGCCCGTGGGCGCGACCGACCGCCCTTCGTTGGCGAAGACGCCGTAGGCGCTCGTCAACTCGATCAACCGCACCTCGTTGGAGCCCAGCGCCAGCGCCGGGCCGATGCGCGAGGGGTCCGTCAGCGTCGTGATGCCCAGCCGCTCGGCCATGGCCACCGTGGGACTGAGACCGACGTTCGCATCGATCTGCGTCCGTACCGCCGGAATATTGAGCGAGCTTCCCAGCGCCGTGCGCAGGCTCACCGGTCCGCTGAACCGCTCGCTGTAGTTCCGCGGCGCGTACGGCTCTTGCCCCGCGATCGGCACGATCGTTGGAATGTCCAGCAGCATGGTCGCCGGGGTGTAGCCCCGCTGCAGGGCGCTGGCGTACATGACGGGCTTGAAGGCCGATCCCGGCTGCCGCGGCGCCAGCGTCACGTTCACCTGGCCGTCGATCGTCGCGTCGTTGAAGTCCAGGCTGCCCACCATGGCCAGAACCTCGCCCGTGCCAGGCCGCAGCGCCACCAGCGCCGCGTTCGTCACCGTCTGGTCGGCCAGCGTGGCGACGTGTTCTCGCGCCGCCGTCTCGGCCTGCTCCTGCAGGTCCAGGTCCAGCGTGGTGACGATGCGCCAGCCCTGCCAGCTCACGTCCGGCCCGTAGCGCGCTTGCACTTCGTCCAACACGTACTGGAAGAAGTGGGGCGCGCGTACCTCGGCCGCCTGCGGCGGCATGATCGTGATGACCTCGCGGCGCGCCGCCTCCACTCGCGCCGGCGACGCCAGTCCTGATTCTTCGAGCCGGTCCAGCACCCGCAGCTGCTCCCGGCGCGCCGCTGCCGGGTCCACGTGCGGATTGTCCGTGGACGGCGACCGCAATAGCCCCGCCAGCAGAGCGGCCTCCGCCAGCGTCACGTCACGCAGCGGCTTCCCAAAATAGGTGCGGGCGGCCGCCGCCACCCCATAGCTCAAGCTGCCGAAGTAGTTCTGATTGAGGTAGAGCCCTAGGATTTCGTCTTTCGAGAACTGCTCGCTGAGCTGCCACGCCAGCACGGCTTCCTTGACCTTGCGCTCCACCGTCTCCTCGGGCGTGAGCAGCACGTTCTTGACCAGTTGCTGCGTGATGGTGCTGGCCCCGGAGACGATTTCGCCGCCCGTGAAGTTCTGCCACAGGGCGCGCACGATGGCCCTCAGCTCAACCCCCGGGTTCTCGTAGAACGTGGCGTCTTCCGCCGCGATCACCGCCGCCTTCACATCGGCGGGAATCGCCTCCGGCGGCACCAGCGTGCGTCGGCCCTGGCCCAACAGCTCGCCCAGCTGGCGGCCGCGCCGGTCGACGATCGTGGTGGTTTGAAAGAGGCCGGAACCGACGTCCAGGATCTCCTCGACCTCGGGCACATCCGTCAGCAGGGTGCTGGCGGCCGCCGCGGCCGCGCCCACGCCGCTGGCCGCAATCACCGCGAACACCAGCGTGCCGGCCAGGATTGCCACTGAAGCGGCGCCCGTCAGCAACCACACCCAAGCCGCGACCGCGCCGCGCGAGCGCCGCCGCCGCATCAGCGAGCTCCGCGCAAGCCTCGCCCGCGCGTCACGATTGACCTGGCGGCCGCCGGATGGCCGCATCTGCGAGCTACGCACCCGCACCAGCCTCACTCTCGGAGAACTCCATTCTAAGCGTGCGCGCTTCCTCCTCCCGTTACGCCGGCCCTTAAGCTGACACTCGCTGCCGGCGGCGATCGAAGGGAGCAGCAGCGTCAATTGAGGCCGCGCGAATGATCGTTGATTGGACGATCGTCCCGGGATTGCTGCTGCTGGCGGCGGAACTCGTCGCGCTCGCCGCCCTGGGCTACGTGGTCGCCCGCACCGTGCTCCGGCAATCCGACGAGCGCATGGCCCTGGCCCAGGGCCTGGTGCTGGGGCTGGCGCTCTGGGGCTTCGTCGTCAACGTCGTCATGTACGTCATCCCGGCCCCCGCGGGTGTGATCGCGGCCTGGGTGGTCACGCTGGCGCTCGGCGCTGGCCTGGCCTGGCGCGCCGGCCGCCCGCTGCGGCCGGCGCTGCGCACGGCGGCGGTCTTCCTGACCGCGGTTCTGGGAATGCTCTGGGTGGCGCTGGCGTGCCGCCAGATGTTGTCACTCTCCGACTGGGAGATTCATCTCGGACTGGCGGCGTCAATCCGGGCTGGGGGGTTCCCGCCGGTGCTCCCGTGGCAGCCGGGTATGCCCGCGCCCTATCACTACGGCGTCGACATGCTCATCGGCCTTTTGGCGCCACCGTTCGGCCCCGACCTGGCGTTTGTGACGGAACTGGTGGGCGCCTATGTGTGGGTGGGCTTCGCCCTGACCGTGGCCACACTGCTGAACCAGCGCGGGTCGTGGACGGTCGCCGTGGCGCTGGCGCCGCTCCTCCTGACGGCCGGCGCGTGGACGCTGGCCAGCTTCGACGACCCGCCGACCGTCGCGATCTTCCCCCTTCCCGCGGGAGCGCCGCCGGACGATTTGTTGGCGGCGCTTGGAGAGGCCTATTGGCCGTCACCGCGCTTTCCCTGGCCGGCCCTGGTCGATGCGCCGCTGGGGAATGTCTGGACGCCCTCGTTCCCTCTCGCGTATGCACTGGCCTTCATCGTGCTGGAGCGGGCGGTCGGCATGGGCCGCCGGTGGTCCTGGTCGTCGGCGCTGACACTCGGCGTGCTGCTCGGGTTCCTGGGTCTCGTGTCGGAGGCCGTCGCCTTGGTCGCCCTCGCCCTGTGGGCCCTCCTGGAAGCTGTGCCGGTCATGGCGTCCTGGCGGTCGCGTGCCTCCGACGGCCGGGCGGTTCTGCGCGCGGCTTCCGGGCCGCTCGTCGGGGCGTTGCTGCTGGCCGTAAGCGGCGGAGTGCTCACGGGTGCGCTGACCGAGGCGTCCGGAGGGGGGCTCTCCGTGAGGTGGACGGGCGACCTGGGTCGCGGCGGTCCGCTGGGAAAACTCATCGAAGGGCCAGACGGCCTCTGGGTCCTCGGTCTCGGCCCCCTCGTCGTCTCGGCGGTCGCGGTCCTGCTGGCTTGGCGCGATCGCCTGGTGTTGGCGTTGGCGGCCGCGAGCGGCGTGTTTCTGCTCGCCGGCCTCGTGCTGCACTACGACCCCTTTCCGGTGGACGTCACCCGCATGGCCGGTCACGCGCGGAACTTCGCCCTCTTGGGGCTGCTGGTGGCGCTGAGCGTTCGCCTGCCCATGTTGCGGCCCCGCTGGCGCTACGCCGCCGGCGCACTGGTGGTCGCCCTGGTCGTTTGGCCAACCGCGATTGCGCCGGTCCATGCCGTCGGATTCGCCCTCGGTCGAGGACCCCGCTTCGCCAATGCCGAGCTAGGGCCGCAGGAACACCGAGAGTGGTTTCTGGGGCGCTACGCGCTGGGACGCTTCACCGACGAGGAGTTCATGTCCGATCGCATGGCGTCCTACATCGGCGAGCACACGGCGGCCAAGTCCCGGATCCTCTCGCCCAGTCCAGGGGCCTTGACCGTCGCCACGGGACGTCCCAACGCCTCGGGCTTCGCATCGGTTCCGCACATCGTGGCCGTGCGCGGGCCGGCCTATGCCGATGCCGTCGGCATGCTGGACCCTGCGGCCGTCAGTCAGCTCGGGTTCGACTACGTGCACGCCTCGGATGAATGGCTGGCTCGCCTGCCGCCTCGCGCCCTGCGCCGCCTTGAGAATCCCGACTTCTTTGAGCTGCTCACGCGTGACGGCCCCGACGCTCTCTATCGCGTGCGGCCCGCCTTTCGGGAGCTCGATGCGGACCCGGCGTCGTTCGAGGCACTCCGGCGCGCCGTGCCATCGGCCGCCGCGGTGTATCTGTCGCCCACGATCGATCGGCTGCACGCCGCGCACGTGGCGTCGGTCCTCGCCCATGCCCAGCTGTTCGGCGAGGTGGATTGGTCGCGTCTGCATGCGCTCCGAACCCCGGCGCAGACCGCACCGCTGAGCGGGCGGACCCCCGACGTCGTGGTTACGTCCGCCAGGGCCGCCCCATCGTCGCTTCCGTTGCTGGCACAGCGACGGCCGGTGTGGGCGAATGACGATCTCGCCGTCTACGCCCCTGGCGGCGCGGTGAGCCCTGTCGCTCAACCGGAGGCGCCGACGTTCAGCGTCCGCCTGTCCAACGTGAGCCTCGACGGTGCCCGCATCGCCTTCACCGCCACCTTCGCCGACCGCGCGCCCGAGCGCTGGATCAAGCAAGACTGGAAGGTTGTTCCCGCGGACGTCTCCGCGCCATGGGCGTTCCCGCAGGTATCGCTGAATGCTTCCGGGCGCCCGTACGAAGCCGCGCAGTGGTTTCTCGGCCAGGTCGTCTCTGGGTCCAGCCTTGCGAGCCACGTTTACACCTACGACCCCATCGAGCGCCGGCTGAGCCAGCAAGGCGATGATGGCCGGTTCACCGCCGTGCTGGCCGGCGGCAGTTCGTTGGCCCCGGGCACATGGATGCTGGTCGTCGGCCTGCAGCACGGATCGCCGTGGGCCTGGGAGGAAGTGGCGCTAATTCCGGTCATGCAAATCGTCGTCGCGGACACTGGTGAGGTCACCTACGCTGTCTTCGAGGGCGCCCTGAGCGTGAGACTGGCCGAATAGGTGGCGCGGCGCCGCGGAGTCTTGAGCCGGCGCCAGGTGCGGGCCGCCGGTGAAAGGATAGGCACCGTCACTTGAGGCCGTGCGCGTGACCGTTGATCCCGCAGTGATCCCCGGATTGCTGCTGCTGGCGGCGGAACTCATCGCGCTCGCGGCCGTGGGCTACGTCGTTGCCCGCACCGTGCTCCGCCAGAGCGATGAGCGCTTGGCCTTGGCGCAGGGCCTCGTCATCGGGCCGGCGCTGTGGGGCTTCGTCGTGAACGTTGTCCTCTACGCCCTCCCGGCGCCCGCGGGAGTGGTTGCGGCCTGGGTGCTCACGCTCGCGCTCGCCGCCGGACTTGCCTGGCGCGCCGGCGAGTCCGTGCGGCCTGGGCTGCGCACGACGGCCGCCGTGGTGGTCGCGGCCCTGGCGCTGTTCTGGGTCGCGCTGGCCAGCCGCCAGCTCCTGACGATTGTTGAAGATTTTCTGCATCTGGGACTGGCGGCATCCATCCAAGCCGGCGGGTATCACCCGCCCGCCTTTCCCTGGAGCCCGGATCTGCCCACCGCCTATCACTACGGCTCCAATCTGTTGATCGGTCTCTTGGCCCCGCCGTTCGGACCCGACCTGGCACTCGTGACCGAGGTGCTGGGCGCCTATCTCTGGATGAGCTTCGCCCTGGTCGTGGGCACGCTGGTCTTCAGCCGGGGATCGTGGATCGCGGTGGTGGTCGCAGCCCCGCTGGTGCTCACGGCCGGCGCCTGGACGCAGGTCCACTACGCGCCGCCGCCGGGCATCGTGCAGCTCCCCGGCCCCGGCGAGCTGCCGGCGCTCAACGCCAGCGTGCGCACCTGGCTGGCGGAGGTCTACTGGCCGACGCTGGACGCACCCTGGGAGACGGTGCTCGAGGCGTCACCGCCAAATATCTGGAAGCCGTCGTTCACGCTGGCGTATGCGCTGACGCTCGTGGTGCTGGAGCGGGTTACCGCCGGCAGCCGCCGCTCCTGGCCGTCGACGCTGGTCCTGGCGGCCCTGGTCGGATTCCTGGGTCTGGCCGACGAAGCCGTGGCCGTGATGGTGGTGGCCCTGTGGATCTTGCTCGAGGTGGCGCAGCTGGTTGCGGCCAGACCGGCGCGCGCGCGGCGCCTGCGCGAGGCTCTGCGCGCGGCTGCGGGACCGCTGCTGGCCGCGCTCGTTCTGGCCGTTGGCGGCGGCGCCATCACGGGCCTCCTGACCGGGCCGTCCGGAAGCGGCCTGGCGCTGGCCTGGATGGACGATCCGGGCAGCCGTCGACCGATCGGCGACTTCATCGACATTTCCGGCGGTCTGGGCGTGCTTGGTCTTGGCGTAGTCGTGATCGTCGCCGTCGCCGTGCTGCTCGCGCGGCGCGACCGCCTGGTGCTGGCACTGGCGCTTGGGAGCGGGCTCTTTCTGCTCGCGGCACTCACGCTGCACTACGAGTTCTCACGGGATGTCGTGCGGCTGGACGGTCATGCGCGAAACTTCGCGCTCATGGCGCTGCTCGGCGCGCTGAGCGTCAGCCTGCCGGCCCTGCGCCTTCGGTGGCGCTACGCCGCCGCCACGCTGGTCTTCGTCCTGGTCACCTGGCCGACGATCGTGACGCCCCTGCGCAGCATCGGCGTGGGCCTCGGCAACGGCATCCAGCTCGCCAATGCGGAGTCGGGCCGTCGGGAGCACGCCTCGGACTTCCTCGGACGCTATGTGGCCCGGAGCGGCATGTCCGATCGCGTCGCCGCATACATCCGTGATCGCACTGCGGCCGATGCGCGCATCCTCGCCCCGGATCCGATCGCGATGTCCATCGCCACGGGCCGCGCGAACGCGTCGGGCTTTACCGACTTCATTGGCTTCTCGAGAGTGCGTGGGCCGGAGTATGTGGACGCGATCCGCCGGCTCGAGCCTTCGGCAATTCGCCGGCTGGGCTTTGACTACGTGCAAGCCACCGACGATTGGCTGGCCTACCTTCCGCCGCGGGCGGCGGGATGGATCGAGAATCCGAATTACTTCGAGCCGCTATTGCGCGACGGTGCCTCGGCGCTCTTCCGCATCCGGCCCGAGTTTCTGGCCATTGAATCGCCGCCCGATCCTGCGTCGTTCGAGGCCTTGCGCCAGGCGGTGCCGCCGTCGGCGACGGTGTATCTGTCGCCGTCGATCGGCTACCTGGGGTGGGTGCGGGCCGCGTCGGTGCTGTCCCACGCGCAACTGCTCGGCGAGGTGCGCGTGTTCGGTGAACACCTGCGGCCCGGCTTCGACACCCAGCCGCTCGGTGGTCGCACGCCGGATCTCGTGGTCACCTCGGCGCGCCTCGCGCCGTCGGCTTTTCCGCCCGGCCGGCGAACGCCGATCTGGTCAAACGATGATTTCGCGGTCTACGCCCCGGGCGGTACCGTGCCGCCGATCATGCCCGCGGCCGAGACGCTGCTAAGCGTGCGGATGTCGTCGGTGAGCATCGATGACGGTCGGCTGGCGTTTACCGCGACGCTGGCGGACGATGCGGCGCGGCGCTGGACCGGCCAGGATTGGGTGATCCTGGCGGCTGACGACTCGCCGTGGGCGTTGCCGCGCGACCTCGGGACCGACGGGCGCAGCTATCTGGCGGCGCAGTGGTTCGTCGGGCAATTCCATCCGGGTCAGGGAGTGATTAGCAAGCGGTACGTGTTCGACGCCCGCGCGGCGAGCCTGTCCCTGGAGGTCGAAGAGGGACGTTTCGTTCCCCTGGAGACGTCTGACAGCGGGCTCGGCCCCGGCGTGTGGACGCTCGCGCTGCGGCTGCGACACAACTGGACGGAGGCCGCTCTAATCCCGGTGGTGCGCCTCACGATCGCCGAAGATGGCGCGGCGACCTTTGCGGTCTTCGAGGACGCGCTCGGCGTGACGCCCATTCCATAGGCTCGCCCTCGATGGGTGGTACGCGCCGTGCCGGTTCCGCCGCCTCAAGTACCCTCGCCACGAAACCTCGCCGCAAATCGGACGCTGTCGTGAGCGAGATCCGCATCGGCCTCATAGGATTCGGCGCGTGGACGCGCAGCGCCTATGTCCCGGCGCTTCGCTTGGACGGTCGCGCCACGGTGACGGCGGTGGCGGCGCCCAGCGCCGAAACTCGTAGCCGGGCCATTGCGGAGCTTGGGCCGGAGATCGCCGTGTTTGCCTCGGCGCCCGAACTCGTGGCCGCCGCCGACCTGGACGCCGTCACGGTCGCGGTTCCCGATCGGGCGCACGAGCCGGTGCTGGCGGACGCGCTGGCGTCAGGCCTGCCGCTCCTGTTCGAGCCGCCCGTGGCTTCCGACCGGCCCGGGGTGGAACGCATGCTGGAGTCGCTCCGCGACGCGCCGCAACTCGTGCATCCCGACCTCGAGCTCTCCTACCTGCCCGTCGTCGCGCACCTGCGCGAGGCGCTGGACGCCGGCGCGATCGGTCGGCCGCGAACCGCGAGCGTGCGGCTCCAAGCCGGGTGGGGCCATCCGCCGCGGCACGAGCTGAGCGTGGTGCACATGCTGGCCGGGTGGTATCTCGACATGCTGGACCGCGCGCTCGGCCGCACGGCGCGCCGTGTACTGGTGCTCAACGGCGACGACGCACCGGGGCTGATGCAGTCGCGCGCCGTCGCTCACCTGGACTACGGCGACGTACTGGGCACGTTCCAAATCAACATCGGAGCGGTCGGGCCGCTGCGCATCGACCTGGAGGTCAACGGCGTCGACGGCGACATCGTCTGCGATCCGCTGGCGGGCGCCTGGCGCCTGCGCACGCGGGAGTTTCCCCACTGGCGCCTGGCGCGTCAGCCGGCGCTGGAACCGCCGGCCGGGTGGCCCGGCGTCCACGAATGCCTGCGCGCCTTCCTCGACGCCGTCGAACAGGGCGCGACGAATACCGGCATGCGCGACGCGATCATTCGTCAGCATGAGGTCGGCCTAGCCGCCGACCGGTCCTGCGAAACAGGCGCCTGGGAAGACGTCCGGCCGGCCTAGTCTCACCCTTCTGTCATTCCGAGCGCCGCGAGGAATCTAAGGCGCCACCCTTGGTCTTCCCGCCAATCATCTTCTCAGGCGCCCACCAGGGACGCCCCTACGCGAAGGGCCCGGCGGAATCGCCCCGAGGCGACCGCGGCGCTAGGCCAGATCCGCCTCCAGGGCTGCTTCGAGCGCCTCCCGCTCGTCGGACGGCAAATCCAGTGCCAACGCCAATTCCCTGGCCGCCGGCGACATCTTGCGCCAGGTCTTTTGCGCGATGTCGGCGATCTTGGCTGCTGGATACCGAGCGCGCAGGTCGGCGAACTGCGTCTCGAGGAAGACCAGGCAGAGCCCGTCCTCCAGCGTTTGCGCCTCGGGGTCGCGGGTGAGGTTGTGCTTTCGCACCAACTGCTGGACGCGCGCGATTTCATCGGCGCCGTAGCCGGCGTCCTGCAAGACGCGTCCGACCTCAGCGGCGTGCATGGCCTGCAACGCCGTGCGCCAGCGCAGGTAGCCGCGCCGGCCGCTCGGATACTCGTCGCGAGGGATGGTCCAGCGGCGGATATGGTGCGCGCGCGCCGCCAGCAGCAGCGCCTCACCGGCGCCGGGACGCAGGCGCCGCACCCAGGCCGTGAGCATCGCGGCGTGGGTGAGCTCCTTGGGGCGGGCCTCGCCGTCGACGATCAGCGTGTGCGGGTCGTCGGCGTTGGCTGCGTCGATGCGCCGGATGGCGTCGCGAAAGCGCTCGGTTTTCACGGGCGGATTCTCGCACGGACTGGCGCGACGCGGCTCGGGTATCGTGCCGCACCATGAGCGGGCAGTCGGCGGACGTCGTGATCTGCGGGGGCGGCGCGCTGGGCGCCGCCCTGGCCTACGAGCTCGCCGGTCGCGGCGTGCGGCCGCTCCTGGTCGAATCGCGCGCCATTGCGTCGGGAGCCAGCGGCAAGGCCGCCGGGCTGCTCTCGCCGGCGTCCGACGCGCGCGCCGCCGGCCCGTTGGGACCGCTGTGGCGGGCCAGCTTGGCGCGGCATCACGCGCTGGTCCGCGAGTTGGACGCCCACGGAGCGCCCGGCTACGGGTTCGAGGAGAGCCCGTCGCTGCTCATCACCGCCGACGCTGCCGAAGCCGAGACCTTACGGGAGGCCGCCCCGTCCAAATGGCTGGAACCCGACGAGGTGCGCGCCCGCTGCGCCTGGATCGACGGCCCCATCGAGGGCGGCCTGCTGCGGGAAGCGAGCGCCGAAGTCCAACCCGCCGCCTTCACTCAGGCATTGATTCGGGCCGCCGAGTCTCGTGGCGCGCGCGTCGAGCAGGGACGCGTGACCGGGCTGAGTGTGACGGGCGGAGGCGTCACCGGGGTGCGGGTAGATGGCGAGGTGATTCGCACTGACGCCGTAGTTCTGGCCATGGGGCCCTGGACTAGCGAGGTCGGGGCCTGGCTCGGGCTGCCCGTGCCCGTCACGCCGCTCAAGGGCCAGATCCTCCGTCTGCGCCTGCCGCCCGCGCAGGCCGAGACCCGATTCTCGGACACGGACGGCAACTACATGGCGCGCAAGGCCGACGGCCTGGTCTACGTCGGCACTACTGAAGAATCGGTCGGATTCGACGAGACCCCAACCGTCGCGGCCCGACGCCAGATCCTGCGCCAGGCCGGCCGCTTCGTCTCCGCCGTGTCGCGGGCCGAGGTAGTGAAGCAGACGGCCTGTCTCCGCCCGCTCTCACCCGACGGCCTGCCGATCCTGGGAGCCGCGCCGGGGCTTTCCGGCGCATACATCGCCACCGGCCACGGGCGCGCGGGATTGCTGCTCGCCCCCGGCAGCGCGGCTGCCCTAGCCGCCCAGATCACCGGCGAGCCGCCCGCCATCGACCTGACGCCCTTCGACCCCGCCCGATTCGCCTGATCAACGCCTTCCCACGCTGCACGCAGCGCGGGCCACCGGCCGGCGACCCCTTCCTGTAGGGGCGTCCCTCGTGGGCGCCCGGACCGGAGCCGTTCGATGCCGTGTTCACTCACTCGGCTGGCGGAGGTGCATGGGAGTCGAACCCACCTAGGACGCTGACCAGCGCCCCACAACGGTTTTGAAGACCGCGAGAGCCACCCGGCCCCTTCCACCTCCACCGCCACGCTAGCAGGTGCGCTGGCTCTGCGCCGGAACGGACGCCTCTGTGAGCGGCTTCGGGTACTGACCAATCCATAACCGCGTCGTGGCGTGGAGTGACCGGAGTTCTCGTCAGTAGGGGGACGCGAGGTCGGCAAACATCGGAAAGTGCCGCACGTTTGTTGTCAGGAGCTCAGCCTCAAGCACAAGCGCCGTGCCGGCGATGAGATAGTCGACGTCGTCAATGCCCCGGTACGCCTCGCGATACCGGCGTGCTAGCCCCGCTGCGGTTCGGACCACCGCCTCGTCGACGGGAGCCCAAGCGAGCACCGCAAAGAAGCTTTCGAGGATGTCTCGCTCATGGGGACGTACCCCGGCCAGCAATTCAAAACGGACAACCTCGGTGGCGGCGATCGTTTCCCCGGTCCCGATCAGCTCTTCCAATAGATGGGTCGCCGGCGCGGCGCCGCGCAGATAGTCGATGGCCACCGACGTGTCCAGAAGCTTCACTCCAAGCCGAGCTTGCGAAGTCGCTCATTCAGATCCCCACGGATGGCATCCACGTACTCGGCGCCGGTGAAGGGGCGGTCGCTCCACAGACCGGCGCTAGCGCGGAGCGCACGTAGCTTGTCGGCGGTCGACATGGTTCCGAACGTCCGACGCACGGCGCGCCGGATCAGTTCCGATCGCGAGGCGCCGGTGGCGCGGGCGGCATCATTGAGGAGCGCAAGCTCCTCCTCGCCAAGATAGACTTGCGTCCGTCCCATGGCGCTACTATACACCATATGGTGTTAACCGGCATCTAAGCGCGCGGCATGCGCCGTGAGGTCGCACGCATAGTCCGAGTCGGTGCACTTTGCGGTAGCTTGGCGGGTTCGCCGCCGCCGCGATAACCGCATGTCCCCCGACCGCCCCAACATCCTCTGGTACTGCACCGACCAGCAGCGGTTCGACACCATCGGCGCGCTGGGCAATCCGCACGTTCGCACGCCGAACCTCGACCGCTTCGTGGCGCAGTCGGTGGCGTTCACGCACGCCTACTGCCAGAGCCCCATCTGCACGCCCAGCCGCGCCAGCTTCCTCACCGGCATGTATCCCAGCCGGGTCCGCAACGCGCGAAACGGGAATGCGGTCGTTCCCTCGGAAACCGCTGACTACCTCGTCACCCGCGCGCTGGCGGACGCCGGCTACGACGGTGGGCTGGTCGGCAAGCTGCACCTGGCCGGCGCGGCGACGGCCCAGGAACCGCGCGTGGACGACGGCTACCGCGTCTTCGAGTACAGCCACGCGCCGCGCAACGACTGGCCGCTGGCCCAGCACGACTACGCCCGCTGGCTGCGCGAAAAGGGCCACGATCCGGCGGAGGTGCTGCACGTCGCCGCCGGCTACGGCGGCCTTATGCCCCCCACGCCAGAGCGTGACAACGTGCCGCCCGATCTGCATCAAACGACCTGGTGCACGGAGCGCGCCATCGATTTCATCACGAGCGACCGCGACGACGCGCCCTGGTTGCTCTCCGTCAATCCCTACGACCCGCACCCGCCCTACAACCCGCCCTGGGAGTACTACCGCCGTTTCGATCCATCGGCGATGCCCGGCCCGCTGTTTCGTACGAGCGATCTGGAAACCCAGGGCCGCCTCAGTCGCGCGGGCGTGGACTTCCAGAGTGAGTCGCAGAACCCCGACGATTTCCGCGCGCGCGAGGTCCAGGCCGCCTACTACGCCATGATCGAGCAGGTCGACGAGCAATTCGGGCGCCTGCTGGAGGCGCTCGAAGCGGCGGGCCAGGCCGACCGCACGGTGATTGTCTTTACCAGCGACCATGGCGAGTCGGCGGGCGATCACGGTCTGATCCAGAAGGGCTGCCGCTTCTTCGACGGCCTCACGCGCGTGCCGCTGATCTGGCGCTGGCCGGGCCGCTTCGTAGCCGGCCTGCGCAGCGACGCGCTGGTGGAGCTGACGGACATCGCGCCCACCCTGCTGGAGATCGCGGGGCTGCCCGTGCCCGAGGAGACCCAGGGTCGCTCGCTGCTGCCGATTCTGCGCGGCGCCGTCCCGGCGAATGAACATCGGGACTACGTGCGCTGCGAGTACCTCGACGCGGTGGACTTTCCCGGCCACACCCGCGCCACCATGTATCGCAACCGCCGCTGGAAGCTGAACGTCTATCACAACCACGGGCTAGGCGAGCTCTACGACATGCAGGCCGATCCGCACGAGTTCGACAACCTGTGGGACAGCCCGGACCACCGCGACATCCGCGACGAGCTGCTGCAAGCCAGCTTCAACGCCACCGTCATGGCGCTGGACCCAGGCCCGCGAAGGACCTCGGGCTTCTAGCTACGGTCGCGGCGCCATGACCACGAGCAGCCGCGCCCGGTCGCCGGTCTCGTTCGTCACGCCGTGGTCGGAGCCCGCCGGCGCCCACACGGCGTGCCCGGGGCCGACCGCCTGCCGCTCGCCGTCCACCTCGAACGTCGGTTCGCCCTCGATCACGTAGTAGACCTTGTCCGACGCCGCGTGTGCGTGGACCCGCTGGTCCTGCCCCGGCTCCAGGCAGTAGACATCACAGAACATCCGCTCCGACTCGAACAAGTTGTTCTTGGCCATCTTGGCGGCGGCGAAGTCGCTGTGGCGATCGACGTGGTGAACGTGCATGGCGTCTCCCGATCGGCGGGGTATCGAGCGGCAGCGTAGCGCCGGCGGCGCGCGACCGTCGGCTAGTCCGGCAGCTCCGGTCCGGCGGTCACCAGCGTGTAGGCCTCGGGATCGAGCAGCCGCGCCGCCGCCTGTTGCACGTCGTCCGCCGTCACCGCTTCGACGATGTCCGGATAGCGCATGAGGTAGTCAAGCCCTAGGCCGTAGTTTTCGATCGTCTGCAGCATGCCCGCAATGCCGCCGTTGCGCTCCAGCCGCAGCGGCAGCGAGCCGATCATGGCCTGCTTGGTGAGCCGCAGCTCCTCATCGGTCGGCGGCTCGTCCATCAGGCGCCGCGCTTCCGCCAGCCCGCTGGTGACGGCCTTGGGCACGTTCACCGGGTTGACGCCCGCGCGAATGGTCCAGGGCATGCGGGCCTGGGCCGCCTCGGCGTGGCTGGTGGCGTGATAGGCCAGCCCCTGCGCGTCGCGCACATTGGCGCCGATGCGCCCGCCGAGCCCCAACTGTCCCAGGATGTAGTTGCCCATCATGACCGGGAAATACGCCGGATCGAGCCGCCGCACGCCCGGCCAGCCAAGCGTGAACTCGGTCTGGGTCTTGCCTGCCAGGCTCAGGTCCTCGCGCACGCCGCCCGCCCTGGTTGCGGCCGTGTCGAAGGCGCGAATGGCATCGCGCTGGCGCTCGGCGGCGCCCGTGCCTGGTCCCCGCCAGTCCTCGAAATAGCGCGCCGCAAGGTCGCGCACAGCCTCCGGCGTCACCGCGCCGACCACCGCCAGCACGATCGAGGCCGGATCGAACGTCTCGGCGTGGAAGTCTCGAACCGCTGTTGGAGTGAGGGCGCGCATGGTTTCCGCGTAGCCCTCGTCCGGGCGGCCGTAGGGATTGTCGCGGCCGAACAGCAGCTCGCGAAAGCGTCGGTCGGCCAGCGCGCCGGGATTGTTCTCGACGTGCGCAATGCCGGTGAGCGCCTGATCGCGCAGGCGCTCGACCTCATCGTCGGGGAAGATTGAGTTTCGTACGCCGTCGGCGGCCAGCCGCAGCAGCACCTCCAGGTCCTCGGCCAGGGCGCGTCCGCTGAAGCTGCCGTGCTCGATGCCGGCGCCGAAATTGAGCGAGGCGCCCACGTCGTCGAGCTCGGCGCTGAACTCCATGAAGGACCGCGTGGCCGTGCCGCGGTTGAGGCCGTCGGCGGTCAGGCCGGCAAGGCCACAGTCCTCCTCGGATTCCAGGATGGCCCCCGCCGCATGCTGCGCGGCCACCGCCACGGATGGCGACGACGGGTTGGGATACACCAGCAGCACCATGCCGTTGGCCAGGGTGGACCGCGCCACCGTCTCGGGGCCGAGCGCCGGACCCTGCGTCACGCCCGCGCCGGACCCTCGGGAATGAACCAGCCGGTGGTCCGCTGCTCCGGTCGCAGATAGGTTTGCGCCGCGCGCTGCACGTCCTGCGGCGTCACTTCCTTGAGGCGGTCGGTGAAGGTCTGCGCCGCGCGCCAGGTGTGCGCGATATCCAGGAATCCCAGCCACATCGCCTGCGCCGTCACGCCTTCCAGGCCAATCGCCTGCTTGGCGCGCGCCTGGCGCACGGCCCGGTCGAGCTCGGCCTCGTCGGGAGCGGCATCGTGCAAATCTTGAATCTCCGCCTCCACCGCCTCGACGATTGGCTCGCGGTCGCTGCTGGGCTTCAGCACCACAGTGATTCGATGCAGGGTCGGGTCGATGTTGAAGCCGACATCCGTGCCGACCGCGGCCGCCATTCCCGAGGCCACGAAGCGCCGATACAGCCGTGAGGTGCGCACGATTCCACCGCCGCCGAACGGCCCGCTCTTCGGCCCGGAAAGCAACGCGTCGAGCGCCAGCAACGCGGGAAAGTCGGGATGCGCGAACTCCGGGATCCGGTGGCCCACGGTCAGGATCGGGAAGGGACCCGGGTGCCGCACCTCCACTTCGCGGGGGCTCGTTTGCTCCGGCTCTCGCACGTCCAGCGGCGGCGGCAGCGTCCGCGCGGGAATGTGCCCAAACGCCGCTTCCATTCGCTCCAGCACGTCGGCCTCGGCCAGGTCGCCCGCGATGACCGCCAGTGCATTGTTCGGCGCGTAGTAGTCCTGGTAGTGGGTGTAGAGCTCGTCGCGGGTCATCCGGTTCAGATCGGCCTTGCTGCCGATCACGCCGTGGCCGTAGGGATGGGTGGTGAAGGCGGCGGCCTCCAGCGCCTCGGCGAGCAGGAACATGGGCTCCGCCTCGTGCCCCTCGCGCTCGGAAATGATGACGGTGCGCTCACTCGCCACGTCGTCGGGATCGAAGACGGCATTGGCCATGCGGTCGGACTCGATCCTGAGCGGCAGGTCCAGGTGCTGCGACGGCACAGTCTCGAAATAGGCCGTCGTATCCTCCGTGGTGAACCCGTTCCACGTGCCGCCCACGCCGTTCACCAGGCGGCCGATGTCCCCCGGATTGAGCGTCTCGGTACGCTTAAAGAGCATGTGCTCGACCCAGTGGGAGGCCCCGCTCATGCCCGGCGGCTCGTTGCGCGCGCCCACGCGGTACCACATCACGAAGCTGACCAGGGGCACGGCGTGACTCTCGCGCAGCAGGACCTGGAGTCCGTTGGAGAGAGTGTGCTCGGCGACGTCGTCCATGGGGTGCGATTACCGCCGACGGCGGGCCGACGGGATGCTAGCACAGCGATTCATAGTCCCCACGCCTGCCAGAGCCGGAAAGTGGACGGTCATCTCTCCGTCATTTCGGCAAAGAGCCTGCCCCGTACTCGATGCGGGGCGGGAATCCAGTTCCGGCCACTAGGGGTTGGATTCTTCATTCAAGAATTCGTTCCCCTCTCCCTGGGATGGGAGAGGGATAGGGTGAGGGTCGCTTTCGTCTGCGCAGCGAACCAGGAGACGGCCCGTGACCCCAGCTGAGTTCGAGGAGCACGTGCGCGAGGCGATAGCCGGCATTCCTGAGGGCTTGCGCGATCACCTGGAAAACGTCGAGGTCCTCATCGCCGACTGGCCCACCGAGGACGAGCTGGAGAGCGCGGAGGTGCCGCCGGGCTACACCCTCTTCGGTCTCTACAGCGGCGTCCCGCTCACCGAGCGCACCTCGGGCTATCACATGGTGCTGCCGGACCGCATCACCATCTTTCAGGGCCCGCTCGAAGAGGCCTGCCCCGATCCCGACGACCTCCGCGAGGAGATCCGCTCCACGGTGATCCACGAGTTCGCCCATCACTTCGGCCTCAGCGACGACGATCTTCGACGGTGGGGGGTTGACTGAGTGGCCGCCGTGGCGCTGCGATGTCCGGCCTGCGCGGTCGAGCATTCGTGGGACGCGTCGCTGCCGGCATGCTCGCGCTGCGACGGCCTGCTCGACGCCGCCATGGACTTGCCGACGCTGACTCACGACATTCAGGCGCTCATTGACGAACGCGCGCCCGGCGTCTGGCGCTACCGGCCCGCGCTGGCGCTGCCGAGCGATCTACCTCTGCTGTCGATGGGCGAGGGACGCACGCCGGTGGTGGACCTCGCGACCTGGGGCGGCAGCCACGGGTTGAGCCGGTGTCGCGCCAAGCTGGAATTCATGGCGCCGACCGGGTCGTTCAAGGACCGCGGCGCGGCGCCGGTGATCGCCTCGCTCAAGGCCCAGGGCGTCGCCAAGATCGTCGAGGACTCGTCGGGCAATGCGGGCGCCGCCATGGCCGCCTACGCCGCGCGCGCCGGGCTGTCCGCCGACATCTACGTGCCCGCCGCGGCGCCGGCCAGCAAGCTTGCGCAGATCGCCCAGTACGGCGCCAAGGTGCTTCCCGTGGAAGGCACGCGGGAGGACGTGGGCGACGCGGCGGCTGCCGCCGCGCAGGCGCCCGGCGCCGCCTACGCCTCGCACAGCCGGCATCCGGCCTTTGTCGAAGGGACGAAGACATTTGTTCTGGAGCTGCTGGAGGACGGCGTAGACGCCCTGCCGCGACACCTCGTGTTTCCCGTGGGCAACGGCGGGCTGATCCTTGGCGCGCACAAGGCGCTGACCGAGCTGCGAAAGGCCGGCCTGCAATTTCGGATGCCGCGCCTGCACATCGCCCAGGCGGCGGCCTGCCAGCCACTGGTCCAGGCATTCAATGCGGGCGCCGCCGCGCCGGTTGAGGTGGAGCGCCGTCCGACCATCGCCGGCGGCATCGACGTCGCCGTCCCGGCCCGCGGCGCAACTGTGCTCCAGGCCGCCCGCGACAGCGGCGGCAGTGCCGTGGCGGTCGGTGAAGACGAGATCGCGGCCACCCGTGCCGACCTGGCGCGCGACGAGGGACTGTTCGTCGAGGCAACCTCAGCCGCCGCCTTCGCCGCTGCCGCGAAGCTGCGCGCCCGGGACGCCATCGCCCCCGACGACATTGTGGTCATCGCCGCAACCGGCAGCGGCCTCAAGGACCCGCCGCAACAGTCGGCCTAAGCCGCCGTGTGCCGGTGCGGCCAGGTCTCGAGCTTCAGCAGCTATTGGCTTCTTGCTTGCGGAACCCGGTGTGTCATTCCGAGCGGAGCGAGGAATCCAAGACGTACGATTTCGGGTTCCGGGATGAAGCACGAGCGCCCCCGGATCTGGATCCCCACCGAAGGCCGGCGCTCGGGGCTACCAGAGACAGCCTGGGCGCGATCGGCTTACTCCGTCGCCGGGCCGCGTGCCTTCTCCGGTATGGGCCGGATCCGAGTCAGGAAGCGCGGCGCTTGGCCTGCGCCGCGCGTCGCGCTTGCTTGGCCTCCGGGCTGTGCACGGCCTCGTGCGCCGCGATCAGGTCGTCGGGCGTCACCCGCGCCACGGCCTCGCCGATCACGTCCAGCGCCGCGTCGTCGGCGCGCCGGAAGCGCACGCACGACTTGCCCATGTTCAGCTTCTTGCCCGACTCCGCGTAGGCCGCCACGAACCAGTCCGTCAGCTTCTGGCTGGCATAGAGCCCGTGCAGATAGACCGAGATGTGCCGCTTTTGCGACGCCAGGGCCACCGAGCCTAGCGCCTGGCCGTTGTAGGTGTTGGGAAAGCGCTCCAGCGGAATCGCGTAGCCGATCATGCCGTACTGCATGGTCTCCGCGAGCCCGTCGGGCAGGTTGGCCAGGATCACCTCGCGCACCCGAGCCACGTCCGCCCGCCGATCGTCCGGCAACTCGGCCAGGTATTGCTCAGCCGTCGCTGCCTTGCTCGAAACCATGCGCACGTTTCCTCCGGGTCAGGCGAGCCATGCCGTTGCCGCGTGGGCTGCGTAGCGTAGCGCCCGAGAGTTCGGCAAGCGCCAAGCCCAGGGTCATCGCCCGGTTCGGGCAGTGCCTGGCGCGCCACGGTCCGGCAGACCTAGTGCGATAATACCTAGGTGCCCCTGTCGTCCGCGGCAGCACCATGTATCACGTGGTTCGGCTCGCTGGACCCGCCCGGACGCCGCGCCTCGGATGGAGGACGCCCTGGCCCGAATGAGCGGCGGCGAGGCCGTGGTGGAATCCCTCGTCCGCGAAGGCGTCGATGTTGTCTTTGGCATTCCGGGCATCCACATGTCCGGCATCATGGCCGCCCTTCGGGACGAGCCCCGCATCCGCCTGATCACCACTCGTCACGAGCAGGCCTCCGCCCACATGGCCGACGGCTATGCGCGCGTCTCAAACACGCCGGGCGTCGTTCTCGTTGTTCCGGGCGCCGGGGTGTATAACGCCGCCAGCGGCCTGGCTACCGCCTTCGCCCGCTCCTCGCCGGTCCTCGCCATTGCTGGCCAGATCCCGCGCGGCCAGATCGGAGGGGGCTCGGGAAGCTATCACGAAGTTCTGGACCAAGCGTCCATCGTGCGGCCCGTCACCAAGTGGCGGCGGCAAGTGCTCACGCCACGGGAAGTTCCCGACGCTGTCTCCGAAGCGTTTCGCCAGATGCGCACGGGCCGTCCCCGCCCCACGCTGATCGAAATACCGCCCGAGGCCGGCGTCGAGCGCGACGACGTCGTGCTGCGCGACCCGGTGTCGATTCGGCGCCTCGTACCGAGCTCCGGCCGGTTGCGCGAGGCCGCCCGCGTCATCGCGGAGTCGCGCCTGCCCCTCATCTACGCCGGCGGCGGCGTGGCCCTCTCGGACGCCGAATCCGCCCTCGCGGCCCTGGCCGAATCCACCAACATCCCGGTCATCACCTCCGCGGGTGGCAAGGGCGTCATCTCCGACCGCCACCCACTCTCCTATGGCTCGTGCTTCGCCCCGTGGGGCGAGCACGACGAGATGAACGAGCTCTTCGAGGTGATGCAGGCCGCCGACGTCGTCATCGGCATCGGCGCTCGCTTTTCGCTGGGGAACCCCGCCCGCGAGGACTCCACGCTTGTCAACATCAACATCGACGATGCCGAAATCGCGAGCGTCCACGCCAACACGCTTCCCCTCCACGGCGACGCCAAGGCCACGATCGAAGCCCTGCTTCCGTTCCTGCGCGAAGCCGACGCCGGCAGTCGACCCTCGCCCGTCGAAGCCGTCGCCGCCGCCCGCCGCCTGATTGCCTACGCCGACATCCGGCGCCAGGAGCCGCAGTACCCGATCCTCGAATCCATCCAACGCAGCATTCCCGAGGACGCCCACATCGTCTGGGAGGTCACCCAGTTCGGCTACTACGCCCGCACCCACTATCAGGTCAATCACCCCAAGACGTACATCGACAGCGGCTACTCCTTCAACCTCGGGTTCGGCGTCCCCACCGCCCTGGGCGCCAAGGTGGCGCACCCCGACCGCCACGTCCTCTGCGTCAGCGGTGATGGCGGCTTTCTGTTCAACGCGGTAGAGCTCGCCACCGCCGTGCAATACGGGATACACGTCATCACCGTCGTATTCCGCGACGACGCGTATGGCAACGTCGGGCGCGATCTCGATGAGCTATTTGGCGGCACCTACGAGACGGACTTGCACAATCCCGACCTCGTCGCGTTCACCGAATCCTTCGGCGCCGTTGGACTGCGGGCCAGCGATCCCATGGAGCTCGAATCCCTGCTCCCGCAGGCCAACGAATGTCAGGCCCCGGTGGTCATCGACGTCCCCATTGGAAACATGCCGCTTCCCCGCGGCAAGTTCATGTCCGTGGCCGCGTCGCTCCCCTGGAATCGTCCCCAGGAAGGCCTGATTTCAGGCTAGACAAGCGGCGCGGCGCTGCCGTCCGACGGGGGCCGGCGGGCTAAGGCCGAGCGGCTTCAGCCTCGGGAAGCGGCAGCGGGTGGTGGTCCTCCTCGGGGTATTGCTGGAAGAGCCGCCCCCACGGCCCGCGCAGCGCTTGGGCCGCCCGGCGGCGGCCGTGCACGTTCCACCAGTAGACGTCGTGATAGGCGCGGGACGCCGCGTAGGACCACGGCGCGATCACCGTGCGCAGCAGCAGCCGCTCCAGGGGCTTCAGCGGCCCCCAGTAGATGAGCTTCTGACCGCGGCTGGCAAACGTCTCCCGGGCCGTGCGGGCCTGCCAGCTCACGGCGTCGGGATCCACGCCCACCACCTCGATTTCGCGCGCGTCGGCGGTGCCCAGCCCGGCTTCGTGCGCCAGTCGCAGAAACGGAATCTCGAACGGGTCCAGGCCCATCAGCCGGGCGATGGTGGCGTCCACCGCGACCTGGTCGGCGCCCGCCAGCATCAAGCCGCGCTCGTGGATGTCCATGCAGCGAGGGCCGGGACCTTCGCCGATGAAGGTGCCGTCCACGACGGCAAAGATGCTGTGGTGGATCTCCTTTTGAATCGTCAGCAGGTCCACCAGCGTCTCGTGGATCGTGGCGTGGCAGAAGTGGCGCTTCTCGAAGAGCAGGCCGCCAAACGCGTTCTTCATGGCTCCGGTGATGGTCGTGAACACGTGCGTCTTCATGGTCGGCAGATGAATGATGTTCGTGCCGATGAGTCGTTCGGGAATGCGCACGCCCTCGGGATACACGTCGTGCAGGGTGAGCATCCGGCCCTGTGGCTCATAGCGCACCCAGCGCTCGTCGTCGTAGAGGTGCACGTTGCGCACGCCGTGCGCCGTCAGAACCGGTCGGTGCTTGTTGACGCGCTCGCCCACGCGGGCGCTGACCACCACGGTGCGGTTGTGCGCGCCGAAGATGGTCTCGACGGGGAATCCGTCGGCCAGCAGCGTGCGCGTGACGCCGTCGAGCTGCCAGGGCGCGGTGGAGCAGGCGGGGTACCAGTGGTGCCACGAGACGTTGATCTTGAGCGCGGTTTCGGCCGCGGGATCGATGTGGTCCCGGTATCCGGCGCGGCGCATGGCGTCCGCGACGTCGTCGAGAACCGTTTCGGGCTGCGTGCGAACCAGGGCGACGGTGCTCACTGGAGCGTCACGCTCCGAAGATCCGACTGAGAGCTGGCATTTCGGCGTGTTCCGATTCTCTCTCCTCTGGTGCCATCTTTGCGTAACCCCTCCGTCATTCCGGCGAAAGCCGGAATCCAGTCCGGTCAAGCCTCGGGCGCGCTGGGCACTTTGGGGTAGGGGCGGGTCTCAGACCCGCCCGCACAACGTCCTGCGAACGCCTCATTCTGTGAAAAGGATAGGACGAGGGGGGCGGCTCCGGCGAACGAGACGGCCGAAGCCGACGAATCACGACGGCTGCGCGGCAAAGGGCGAAGTGTCAGGCACCCGGAATCGTAGAAAAACCTCGCCCTGGCAGTGGGTCACGCTGAGCAGGTCGAGCGATAGGACGTCATCTGGCGCCAGGGCGCGCTCGCCTTCCACGGCCGTCCGCGGCCGAGGCTCGCCGATGATCGACGGCGTGACCGTGATGAAGAATTCGTCCACCAGACCGGCGCGCAGCATGTGGGCGTTGAGGATCGCGCCGCCTTCGCACACCAGGCGCCGGACGCCCCGCTCGGCGGCCAGGTAGGCGCCGAGCGCCGACAGATCGACCGCCGTGTCGCCCAGCCGCACGATCTCCGCCACCTCGGCGAGTGCGGCAGAAACGTCGGCGGCTTCGTGCGTCACCACGATCGGCCGCAGCGGGTAGCGCCGGCGCCGGAATACCCGGTCCGCGGGATCGATTCGGGCCGAGTTGGTCACGATGACGAACAGCGGGGGCTCCGTGAGGCCCTTTGCCGCCCGCGCGCGCCGCAACTCGTCGCTCCACAAATACCGGTCCAGCCCCATCCCCAGCGTCCGTGCCCCATGCAGCACGGCGTCGAAGTGGATGCGAAACCGGCGAAACGTGCGCTGGTCGGCCTCGCCGCCGATCGGCCAGTAGGCGTCGGTTGGGCCTTTGATCGCGCCGTCCAGCGTCATCACCATCTGGATCGCCGTGTAGGGACGGCGGGCGCCGGCGGGCAGCTCGAGATCGTCGTAGACCCCGCCCAATTCCTCCGCTGACAACTCAGACCTCGGCCGGCGCGCCGTCGGAATAGCGCAGGAGCTCGGGCGGCGCCGCCGGCCCCGCGGCCTCCAGCGCCCGGGCCGCGGCCTCGTCCAGCACGATGCCCAGTCCAGGCGACGTGGGCGGCAAGGCGTAGCCGTCCTCGATTAACAGATCGCTCTCGAACAGCGCCTCGACCTCCGCCGCGAAGGGCCAGACCACCTCCTGGATGGCCGCGTTGTGCAGTGCGAAGTCCAGATGCACGCTGGCCATGGTGTTGACCGGGCTCTGGGGGTTATGCGGTGCCAGCTTGATCAGGTGCGCGTCGGCGGCCACGCCCATCTTCCACACCTCGGTCAGCCCGCCGGCGTGCGCGATGTCCGGCTGCAGGTAGTCCACCAGCTCCTCGTCGATGACGGGCTGGGCGTCCCAGCGGTGAAGCAAGCGCTCGCCCGTGGCCAGCGGCACATTCACCGCCCGCCGGATGCGCCGCAGCGGGGCTACCGCTTCCGGTCGCGTCGGCTCCTCCAGGAAGTAAGGATCGAACGGCTCGAGCCGCCGCGCCAGGTCGATGAACTCGTCCGGTCGCAGCCGTCCGTGGGTCTCGATGAGCAGGTGAAACGCCTCGCCCACGAACTCGCGCGCGGCCTCCACGATGCGCTGCGCCTGGCGCAGGGCGGCGGGCACGTCCATGCCGCGCTCCTGCTCGTCGGCAGCCATCAGCGGCAGGAACTTGGCGGCGGTCCATCCCGCGTCCAGCAGCGGACCGAAGGCGTAGGGAACCTCCTCGGGCGTGTTGGCATGGCAGTGGGTATAGAGCGCCACGCGGTCGCGCACCGGCCCGCCCAGCAGCCGGTGAATCGGCAGCCCCTGGGCCTGCCCGGCGATGTCCCACAGGGCCACGTCGATGCCGGCCAGCGCGCCCATCTGCACCGCGCCGCTACGCCGGCGATCGCTCAGGAAGACCCGGTGCCAGAGGTATTCGCGCCGCAGCGGGTCCTCGCCGACGACCAACTCCGCGAAGTCCCGCAGCGCCTCGCGCACCGACCGCTCGCGCCCCATCAGCGTCGCCTCGCCCAGCCCGGTCAAACCCGCGTCCGTGCGCACCAGCACATAGACATAGCTGCGCCCCGCCTGCGGAACAATGACGCTATCGACAGCCGTAATGCGCATGGGCAAGGAGTCTATCTACCGCTTTTCGGTCAGCCGTCCGGACAGGTACTTGTGGATCACGCTGGACAGGAGGGTCTGATAGGGAATCCCGTCTTCGCGGGCCCGCGCGTGCGCGAGGTTGAAGTCGCGCTCGGTGACCCGCAAGTTCACGCGCTTGGTCTTGTTGAAGGTTTGGCGCGCCGCCTCACGCGCCGCCTGGATTTCGTCCTGAAGGTGAGGAACGGAGCGCAACTCGCCCCGCTCGAATTGATCGAGGATGTCCCGCTCTTCGGCGCTCAGCGCGTCGGTCACGATGGCCGCCTCCTCCCGTAATCTCGCGTAGCCTTTCGGCTGGGAATGATCGTCTTGAGGAAGCGAGTGCCGTCGGCCTGCATTACGCATGGCACGAGATAGACGTACGCGTCAATGTCCACGACGTAGATCCGCTGCCCCGGGTAGCGATCCTGATTCGGGTGCTCCAGCACGTCTCTCAATCCACCTTGCTCAATGGCGGCGACGACGATCTCGAATGAGACTCCCCGCTGCTCGATCAGCTGTTGATTCTTCTCCGTGCTCCAGTCGAAGCCGGCGCTCATGTCCCAATCATCACACGATGTGTGCACTTTGGCAACAAATCGGATAGCTCAACCGTCACCTCCGCCCTGCCGAATCAAGGTGCCGTACGACGCGCGCGGAGGAAGACTTCACTGTATTAGAAAAAATGTTAGCTTTTTCAATACCTGCCGCTGCCCCATGCTGAACGCCTCGTGAACGACGCACATCCAGCCCTTCCCAGGGCCCCGTCGGAGCGGCGCCAGCGCGTGCTGGTGCTGGTGGCGGTCGTGGTGGGCACGATGTTCTCCGCCCTCGATCAGCTCATCGTCATCACGGCCATTCCGCGCGTGGTGGCCGACCTGGGCGGCCTGGCGGATTTCGCCTGGGTCTTCACGGCCTACACGTTGGTCTCGACGGTCAGCCTCCCGGTGTGGGGCAAGCTCTCGGACACCCACGGTAGGCGTCGACTCTGGCTGACGGGGCTGGGGCTCTTCATGGTCGGCTCGGCCATCGCCGGCGCGAGCCAGGAAATGATCCAACTGATCGTGTCGCGCGGCCTGCAAGGTCTTGGGGCCGGCGCCTTGATGGCGCTGGGCCCGGCGCTGATCGGGGATCTCTTTCCGCCCGCGGAGCGCCCGAAGTGGCAGGGCGCCTTGATGGCGCTGTTCGGGGTGGTGGTCATCGCCGGGCCCACGATCGGCGGCTGGATCACGGACACGCTGACCTGGCGCTGGGTGTTCTACGTGAACCTGCCGTTCGGCGGCCTCGCGGTGCTCGCCGCCTGGTTCGGGCTGCCGTCGGTGCGGCGAGCCGGGCGACGGTCGATCGACGTGGCAGGCGCGCTGGCGCTCGTCGGGGCCGTGGTTCCGCTGCTGCTCGCATTCGCCTGGGCCGGCGGGCGCTATCCATGGCTGTCGACGCCCATCGTCGGCTTGCTGCTGGGCGCCGCCGCCATGCTCGGCCTGCTGGTCGCCCTGGAGCGCCGGGCCCGCGACCCCATGATCAACCTGGGATTCCTGACCAATCGCGTCTACGTGGTGGCCATCCTCACCACTTTCCTGGTGAGCGGCGGAATGATCGGCGCGGTGCTCTACATCCCGCTCTTCGCCCAGGCCGTCGTTGGGACCAGCGCGACCGGCTCCGGGGCGGTGCTGGTGCCCATGATGCTCGGCTTCATCGTCAGCGCGATCGCGTCCGGGCAGATCGTGTCCCGCACGGGTCGCTACAAGGCGCTGATCCTGGTGCTCTTCGCCGTCGGCATCGTGGGCGGGGTGCTGCTCGCTCGGATGGAGGCGTCCACCACCGAGCTCGAGCTCGTGCGCAACATGGTGGTCATGGGTCTGGGCATTGGCGGACCGTTCTCCGTGCTGGTGGTGGTGGCGCAGAACGCCTTTCCCGACCGCAACCTGGGCGAGGTGACGGCCGGATCGCGCTTCTTCCGGTCCATGGGGTCAACGGTTGGCGCACAGCTCATGGGGTCGCTGCTGAGCCTGTGGTTCGCCGCCAACCTGAGCCAGCGGCTGCCGACAGAGGTGCGCGAGGCGCTGGGCCCGGAGCGCCTGGCCGAGGTCAGCAACCCGGAGGCGCTGTTCGTGCCCGAAGCCACGGCATCGCTGCGGGAGTCGCTCGGCGCGGCGGCGCCCGCCGTGACCGACCTGCTCATGGAGGCCCTGCGCCTGGGCCTGGCCGATGCGTTGCGCGGGCTTTTCGTGGTCACGGCCGGCCTCATGGTCGTCGGCTTTGCCATCGCGATCTTCTTGCCCGAGATCCCGCTGCGCACCACGCGCGACGTCGACCTCCCCGTGGACGAGGCTGACGTCGCTGCGCCAACGGCTCGCGGCCCTTAGCCGCCGACATCGGGCCGCGTCGGCCCCACCCCGTGGCCCCGGCTTTTGACCGATGCTGCGACTTCCGATGGCCTGCTCAGCCGGCGTTCCCCGCGAGCTTCGCCCCGGCGGCGGCCAGGGCCTGGTCGAAGGTCATGATCTCTCGCACGCCACGCCGCCGGCAGCATGCAAAATGGCAAAGGTCTCTGGCGCTCAGGGCGGGCAGCCGGTCATGGAGTTGGCGGGCGAGGATGACGTCCGCCTCTTCCAGGGGCCACACGTCCACGCCGGCCCTGTCCATCAGTTCCAGCGCCGAATCCAAGGTGTGCGGCCGCTTCGTCCGCAGATAGACATGCATCAGCTCTTGAATCACCTCGGCCGAGGTGAATAGCGGCTTGCGGTTGCGCAGCGACTCGCCAAAGAAATGCTGGGCGGGAGATTGCAGCGGATGCGGCTTCCCGACCGCATACATGAAGACGCTGGTGTCGACGAAGATCACACGCTGGGCAAGCCGTCGGTCATCGATTCGTGGAGTGTCTGAAGCTGCTCGTGCCAATCCGGTTCCACGCCGGGCCCTTCACGCGCCGCGCAGGTATCGAAGAACCGCCGCAGGTCGTCCGACGACGCGAACCGTTCCGTGCGTTGCCGCGCCTCGAGCCGCTCACGCGCGGCGGCCCTGAGCCACGCGCTGAAGGTCAGCCCCTCCCGGCGGGCCTGTCTGACGAAGCGTTCGCGGTCCTCGTCCGGAATGATGAGCTGGACCCTGGCCACGGCGACAGCACTCGTCTACGCACAATGTGTGTATTGATCCTACACATCGGATAGACCGACGTCAACGTCCGTTGCGACCTCGTCGGGCGCCCGCAGTGTGCGCCCCCAGCCGGGATTGCTCGGCCGAGAAATAGACCTCGTACGCCCGGTCAGACCTAACTCCGCCCCGTCACCGCCACCAGCAGAATCGCCAGGGCGAACGCCGCGAGCCCGATCGCCGTGGCTGCCGCCGTGCCGACGATGAGGGGCCGCAGCGCGCCGCGAGACTCCGACCCGACGCGCAGCCCCAGGTATCCGGCCAGCGCCACCACCACCGCAATCGTGGCCGCGCCGGCGGCCCGCTGGTTGTCGATGAGGAAGTAAACCGCCGCCGCCACAGCCGCGAAGGCCGCCGCGCAGACCACCGCAACGCGCGCCCGGCGAGCTTGAAATCGCATCGGCGCAGCATAAGCGACCGCCGGCAGGTTGCCGGATGGCCGCGTACGTGCCAACGTTCCACCAGTTGACTTGCCGAGGGACGCTGCCGTGACCGGAGCCGATGCGCTCGTCGCCATTCTGAAAGCCGAAGGTATCCAGCAGGCGTTCTGCTACCCCACGACGCCCATTCTCGAAGCGCTGGCCCGCGGCGGTGTCCGCACGCTGCTCGCGCGCCAGGAGCGCGTCGCCGGCAACATGGCCGACGGCGTGTCGCGCTCGACCAACGGACGCCAGTTGGGCGTCTTCACCGTGCAGCAGTCCGCTGGCTCCGAAAACGCCTTCGCTCCCATTGCCCAGTCGTTTACCGACTCGTCGCCCCTGCTTTTCATTCCGGGCCATCCGGGCCTGCAGAAGGCTGGAATTCCGCCGGCGTTCGACGGCCTGCCGCACTACAGCGCGGTCACCAAGCTGGCGCTGCAGCCAACGTCGGCCGAGCAGATCCCGCAGCGCGCCCGCATGGCCGTCGCGACATTGCGCTCGGGCCGGCCCGGTCCGGTGATGTTCGAGATGCCCACCGACGTCGCCGCGCAGGAATTCGACGGTCCGATCACGCACGCGCCGGTGCCCCAGGTCAGGAGCGCCGCCGATCCGGGCGCCGTCGACGAGGCCGCCGAGCGCCTGCTGCGCGCCGAGTCGCCGCTGATCTGGGCCGGCCAGGGCGTGCT